>JAFVHN010000071.1 GCA_017474515.1 Prevotella sp.
GATTTACGCTATGAATGAGAAATTGACTATGACGCTGAAATGGCTCAGTTATGTGGCACTGTTCTTTTGTGCTGTATGGTTTGTATTCCTGTGTTATCAAAGCTATCATCAGGTCTTTGATACCACAGGTAGTCATATTCATTGGGAAGCAAAACAAAACCAAGTATTGTTCGTCTCCACTTTATTCCTATTATATATAGTACTGACGTTGACTGTCATCGGTCTATGTGTGGCTTTCTTTATCAACCTCATCAAAGGAATCCAGCATGAGGAATTGTTTCCTAAAAAGAACATCAGGCTGATCTTCATTGCTGCTATTTTACTTTTCCTTCAAACAGTAGCATCAGACAATCTTAACCAGGCTTTCATTTCTGAAGGCCCTGCAGCAATAGCCCTTACCTCAAATCCGTTTGTGCAATCTCTTATATTACTCGTTTTTGGTATCTTGTACAAGATGGGCTATCAGGTTGCGGCAGAACACGATTTAACAGTATAGGGAGGGTAGCAGATGATAGTAGTAAACTTAGACGTGATGATGGCCAAAAGAAAGATCTCTCTTAATGAATTATCTGATCGAGTTGGCATCACTATCACAAATCTTTCGAAATTGAAAACGGGTAAGGCTAAAGCCATACGCTTTACAACACTTGATGCCATTTGCAAGGCATTGGATTGTACACCGGCAGATATCTTGGACTATAGTAACGAAGAATAGCAGATGAAAAAGGCTTATGTTTTTGTGATGCTGATTGCCATCATGACAATAGCATCGCCAGTCTCGGCACAGACCATTGTCAAAGGAAATGTTGTTAACCAACGGGGCGAAAGTGTCGAATACGTTAGCATCGGATTCGAGAACGATAGTGTTGGCGTCATCTCAGACGCAAAAGGACACTTTGAACTTACGATTCCAGCTGGACGGAAAGATGAACTATCGTTCAGCCATGTATCGTATCTCAACGCAGAGGTTTCCTACGAGGAATATGCTAAAAATGACGAGCTCAACGTAGTGCTGAAAGACAAAGTGGTAGAACTTGCTGAGGTGGTGATTGGCAAGAAGAATAAGCCCAAAACCATCGTAGGCAAAGGAATACCTGCCCCAGGCCTCGTTGGCACTTCAGGACAAGGATCGAACTTAGGGCCTGAAGGCGGTGTCGCTTTTTCGTGTAAAAAGAGTTATGTCATCAGCAATATTCTGGTGAAGATATCCGGCTGTACCTTCAAGCAATGTAAGGTAAGTATTAACATTTATGAGAGGAAAGGCAAGCAGTTTGTGAATATCCACCAGAAGCCAATATACGAAACCATTACCAACGAAAAAAGCAAGTATATCTTAGATGTCCGCCCAGAGGAGAACATTGTGCTAAAGCCCAAGACAGACTATTATGTTAGCATTCGCGTGGTGGATGGCTTCGGTGAGAAAGGTTTCTTATACCTGAATGCTTACATGAAGAATGGGCTGTATCGCAATGCCGTGAAAGGAAAGACCAAGAAACTCCCCGTCTGTCCAGCAATTCAGGTAAAAGGGTATGAAATAGAACAATAGCTATCGGGCTTTGGTTTGTTCGGCAACCTTACCCACGGGCATATGCCTTATATGTGGTTTCTGTCCGTCAGGCCAGATGTTTACTGCCGGCTTCCTTCAGATTCCACCTCACGATGGACACCCTTGCCTTGAGCTGTGAGATTCCCGCTATTAGGGCTCGTTCGGGACTTGCAGCCGTTAGCTGACTCATGCTGAGCGTACAAAACGAGGCAAGAACCTGTTCGCCAAGTACTTGCCTCGAATTTCGCCAATAATATGCTTTTGTAATTACTATTCTACGGCCACCTGTGCGAAGGCTGGACAATACTGAGTATCAGGGACTTACAGAGTTAGTATGAAGTACTAGTACCTCTCCATGTCGGATACGACATTCACTTAATACGGACATTTATTACTTTTGAAAGTTAATTATTGGCATCTATCTTAACTTTTGGAAGTAAAAAGTCGGGGCTTTGCGGATGCAGGGGACGCAGGATTGAGGGATGCGATGTTGTCTGCGACTTTTTGAGGGAGCGTTGTGGCACGGCTTGGTATTGACTAAAGGTTCATTCCGGCCTGTCATGCCCCCGTGTAATCGGTTTAGAAATGTATGCGTGCGTCGATGCCCACCTGAAGGGGTGTGGCCTTTTGTGCGAAATAGCGTGTACCACCGGCAGCGCTGCTCTTCACGGCAAAGGTTTTGTAGCCAGTGTCGGTGAGGTTGCGGCCCCAAAGCGACACGATGACCGGCCCGAAGTCGTAGTCGGCATGTGCGCCCAGGGTAGCGAAAGCCTTCTGGCTGAAGGTGTTGGCCTCGTCCCACCAGGTCTTTCCCTGCCCGGCCATGTTCAGGCCGATGGTGAAGCGGCCGGCAGTGTAGTCGGCCATGGCGCTGAAGGTGTGTTGCGGCACGAAGGGCACAAACTTGTCCTTATAGTCGATTTTCGTGTGCTCGGCCGAACGTTCCGTCTCGCTGTATTCGTCGAATTTCGCATTCGTGAATCCGTAGTTGGCGGCCCATTGCAAGGCACCGTCGAAGGCCGTTCCGCGCAAGGAGGCCTCGATGCCGCAGGAGTGGCTCTTTCCGGCATTCACCATGATGCGCCCGTAGTTGTAGTCGGGACTCATCACCGAGAGCTGCTGGTTGTGCAACTGCATGAAGAAAGCGGCGATGTCGGCATGCAACTTGCCGTCGAAGAGGTTGAGGTGAGCGCCGGCCTCGTAGTTCCACGACTGCTCGGGCTTGTAGCTGATGGTTTCCTCAATGGCCCGATAGTCGTCGTCGGTATGGGGCACGTCGTAGTCGCCGCGCATGGCGTTCTGCTGGTTGTTGTTCAGGTCGGTCTGCAAGATGTCGCTGAACATCTGGAAGTTATAGCCTCCATTGCGATAGCCTTTCGACAAGAGGGCATAAAGGTTTCCGGCCTGACCGAGGGAATAGGTGATGCCGACCTTCGGCAACAGCTGCAACTCGTCCTTTGAGAGGTTGTCCTGGCTGACCGCTGAGGTAAGGCGATAGGTGGCGGTGGCAGATGCCGTGCCGCCGGTCATGTTCATATAGGCCAGCGTGTTGTAGCTGATCATGGCCTTGTCGTAGTTGAGGCGCAGGCCGAGGGTGAGCTTCCAGCGCTCCGACAGCTGCAGGTTGGTTTCATGGAAGATGCCGAGGGCAGCCTGCGGTGTGTGGAAACATTCTGGCACGCCCATCTCGGCGCTCATGTGGATGCCCATTTGGTCCACGGCGGCCTGAGCAGCCTGTGCTGCCATGGCCTCTGCCCGTGCCTCAGGCATGCCCTGGGCGATGAACTGCGCCTTCATCCGTGCTATCATAGCAGGCAACATAGCATTTTTCATGGCATTGGCAATGGCGTTGCCTATGGGTGCGGTGATGGCCTCGCCAAAGGCCACGGGAGCATCGGTGCGAAGCCACTGATAGGAGGCGAAGAGTCCGCTGGCATGTTGCCAAGTGCTGCCCTCGCGACTGCGGAGCACCAGTTCCTGGGTCACCGCGTTTTGCTTCTGCCGCTGGCAAATCTTCATGTAGTCGGGAGCCATGTAGTCTTGGTCCATCACCATCATGTCGCGCAGGTACTGATAGCTGGTTGTGGAGGTGAAGAGCAGGCGCGGCATCTCATAACTCACGGTGAGGCCGGTGTTGAGCATGTTGCGCTTATAGCCGTTCATAAGGGTTGTGGAGGGGGCATGAACTGTATTGTCCGTATCGCTCGTCCACGCCGTGGGAGTAGCACTGTCCACGGAGGTGGGCAACGGGTGGTATTCGCCATAGCCGAAGCCGTTCTGGTTGACATACTGATAGTCGGCGGTCCAGTCGAACTGCAGGCACCGCGTGGGTGCGAAAATAAGGCGCACCTTGCCGCCGGCCTCGTTGGTGAGGTCGTTCTTTTGGTCAAATTCGGTATTGTTGATAAAGCCCTTCAGCCCTGTGTAGAAACCACTTACGGTAAAGGCGAGTTTGTCCGACGGGCGGTGGTGGTGGGCCACCTCTACGTTGCTATAGAGGCCGGTGCCAAGGCCCAGATGGATGTCGGTGCCCTGGTATTGCATGGGATTTTTGGTATAAAGCCTTACAATGCCGCCCTCGGTGTTCTGGCCGTAGAGGGTTCCCTGGGGGCCGCGCAGCACATCCACGCGGTCGAGCATATAAAAATGGTGGTTGAAGGCCGATTTCGACATCAGGGGGATGTTGTCGTAGTAAATGCCCACGGCGGGATTGTTAACGCGCGAACCTATGCCACGCACATACATGGACGAGGTGAGGCGCGAGCCGTAGGAGGGCATGGTGAACGACGGCACGTATTGCGACAACTGGCTGAGGTCACGGACGTTGAGGCGCGTCATCTCCTGAGAGGTGAGCACGGTGGACGACAAGGGCTGCTGACGAAGGGAGAAAGACTCCTTGGCCTGGGTTACGACGACAACTTCGTCGAGATCCACCACACGGGCGGTGTCCGACAATACTTCTTCATTTTCTGCCAAAGCCGGCACTGACAGGGCAAACGCAAGGGCTGCCAAGATTGATTTTTTCATGCTTTCGGATTTTTGTTTGCAAAGATAAGCGTTTCCCCGAAAACACGAAATCCACATTTGTTTGGATTTTTCCTTTTTTATGGAGTTTAGAAGTTGAGGAGTTTAGGAGTTTAGACGTTACTGGAAGTCCATCCCCAACCCCTCCCGGAAGGAAGGGAGAGTAAACCGCCGAACGTCTTCCCCCCAAGGGGGGATTAGAGGGGGCCCTCCCCTTTTCAACCTTTCTTCACACGTTGATGGCTCCACACCTCTGGCACCGCCCTTTTTCGTGCATGGGCGAGCCGCAATTGCCACAGGCATAACGGCAATGGCTGTGGCGGTAATAAGTAAGAAGCGAGAAGATGAAATAGGCCACCAATAACAAATAACCAATATAATATAAAGTGGTGATACTGAAGACAATATAATCGACGGCACAGATGCCTCCAAGCCCCATCAGATAAACCATGGCCTCGCCAGAGGGAAGGGCCAGGCGCACCACCTCCACACAGGCCAGCGACACAATGAGCATGGCCCACACAAGAAGCAGGAAAAGCATGAGGACGGGAGGAACGCTGAACGGATTGAGCGTGGGATTGAAGTAGAAATGCTGCCACAGGGAGGGCGCAAACATCTGAATGCTGGCATAGAGCGTGGCGGCGGTGGCAACGATGAGCGTCAGCAACGTTGGCCATACGGACGGGATGTCGTTGAAGTGGACAATGTGCGACTTCTTGCGACTGACCATCCTCAACAAATAGGCGGCCACGATGATGCTGAGCACAATGAGAAACAACAGCACATGGGTGTCGCTGAACACGGTGATGAACTGCGAAATGGGGTCGTCAGGGTCAACAGAGGAAAGGAGCTGCGACTCGTGAACCCAGCCGAAGGTATATTGGTCGCGGGCCACATTCACCCACACCGTGTCAACGCTGTCGGAAGGCATGATGCGGATGTCGGCCACCACGAGAGGGTCGTGGCGACACACCACGAACGAGTCGGTGGGCATCATGGAAAGCACCTCCTCGGGCTGCTGGCGGATGAGGGTGAGCGAGTCGGCTGTCACCACGAAATTGAAATTCTCGGTGTAGTGGTGGGTGTGGAAAAAGCGAAGGGAATCGGCCACGCGCTTCCAGGCCGTGGAATCGACAAAGGCCGAATCGACAGCCGTCATGTGGTTGCCAAAACGCGACAGCGAATTGCGCAATGAATGTGAGCGCTGGCTTTGGTAACAGCCGGAAAGACTGACTGTCAGGACCAACAACAGCAATAGAAATGGAATTTTATGGTTTTTCATGGCAGGAATAGACATTCATCTGGCACTGGGAACAATCGAAAACAAGGGGGAAACGGCGACCATCGGGAAGCACCAGGCTGAGCGGCTCGCGCCACGGCATAGGCTGGCGGCCATGTCTTGGACAATAGCCAAGACTAAATTTCAGACAATGACGGCACTGCATGAGCAACTGCCGGCCGGCAGGGCGGCGAACCTCAAAGGCCGGCCATAAGGGTGAAACGCCACGCTCTTCATAGAAATGTTGCGACAGCCTATTGGCTACATTCCACAAATAAGGATGGCTAACGTATTCTTTCTGAGGGCGGAACAACGTTTTTTCTTCGGAAAACACTGGCAAAGAGGAGCCTGAAGCGCAGTCTTCGCCAGTCAGTTTTTCCACCAAACGGCGGCGAAGGTCAGACAAAAAGCTGGAGGGGATGAAGAATCCGAAGGGCTCGGGGACCATACGCACTTCTGAACAGGTGAAGGGCGTGTTACCCAATTTGGTGAGCTGGCGAACGATGTTTTCGGCCTGCGGCTTCTGCGCCATTTGTTTTTCAGTTTCCACTTCAACCGCAGCCATCCCCGACTGCAAGCGGAAGCCCGTGGGCGTTTCGCTCAGCGTCATGGTAATCTCGGCCTTGCGTTGTGCCGTGTTTCCGGCCATCAGGCGCTCAAAGGCCATGTCGTTGTTGCGGTAGAGTGCGGTGCCGGGTGTCAGGCCTGCCGGCATCTTGTAAGGGAAAAGACGGTTGTTTTCGGCCTTATTGATGCGGAAGCCCTCCAACTCGCGGCGGCTATTGAGGAAACACAGGCCGTCGCCGTTGGCAAAGACTGCAGTGCCGGCCACGGTGAGCGAAGCGCCGCGCAGTTCTTTCACACGGCCCACATATTCGCCAATGGCCTTGGGGGTGTCGGGAGAGAAAATGTCGGGCTTACGGCCTTTCAGGAAATACTGGGTGAAACCGCGGTTGAAAGTTTTCTGAAGGTTAGGCTTAAAGGAATAGCCTACGCTGCCATGCGAGGCCCGCTTATAGCGATTTGGATGGCGACGGCAGAGCTGGTCGATGCGCTGGCTGTAGGCGGCGGTCACGTTTTTCACGTATGCCACATCTTTCAACCGTCCTTCAATCTTGAACGAAACGGCACCGGCGGCCACCAGTTCCTCAAGATGGTCAATCTGGCACATGTCCTTGAGCGACAACAGGTGACGACCCTGCTCGATGACATTGCCGTCGGCGTCCTCAAGATTGAATTTCAGCCGGCAGAACTGTGCACACTCCCCCCGGTTGGCACTCCGACCGAAACAATATTGTGAGGCGTAGCACAGCCCGGAATAGCTGACGCAGAGGGCACCGTGAACAAACACCTCAAGTTCCACGTCGGGTACGGCCTCGTGGATTGATTGTATTTCATCGACGGAGAGTTCACGCGCCAGCACCACCCGTTTGAACCCCAGGTCGCGCAGCCACGCCACCTTGTCGGCAGTGCGGTTGTCGGTCTGCGTAGAGGCATGAAGAGCTGGCACAGGCTCACTCTGACCCATCTGCCGTATAAGTTCATAAATGCCCATGTCTTGTATCAAAAGGGCATCCACTCCCGCGCGGGTCAGCAGGCACACCAAGTCGCCCACAGCCTCCAGTTCGTCATCATAGACGATGGTGTTGAGCGTCACATAGACCTTGGCGGCATATTGGTGGGCGAAACGGCACAGCTCGGCAATGTCGTCAATAGAGTTGCCCGCCTGCGCCCTGGCACCGAATCGCGGGGCGCCGATATAAACGGCATCGGCTCCGTGCTCTATGGCCGCCAGGCCACAGGCCAGGTTCTTGGCAGGTGCCAACAGCTCCAAGGAGACGGGCTGCGGGTGAGCTTTATCTCTATCGTATTTCATCAATGTTATATGGAGTGGTCTGATAAACGTAATAGTTTATCCAATTGGAAAACAGCAGGTTGGCATGCGCGCGCCACCTTACGAAAGGCCGATGCTGAGGATTGTTGTCGCGGTAGTAGTTCACGGGCACATCCACATCGTCGCGTTTTCCCACGTCGCGCCGGTATTCGTTATCGAGCGTGTCGGGCGCATACTCAAGATGGCCGGTGATGAAAAACTCGCGGCCCTCGCGAGCCATCATCATGCTCACGCCGCTTTGCGGGCCTTCAGCCAGCAGGGTGAGGGCGGGATGTGCCACGATGTCCGCCTTTCTGACCTCAGAATGGCGGCTGTGGGGCATGAAAAACTCATCGTCGAAACCGCGGAAAATGGGAAGGTCGCGCGTCAGCACATGCTGCTGGAAAACGCCGAAAAGCTTCTGCTGCAAAGGATATTTGGGAATGCCGTAGAAATGGTAAAGGGCCGCCTGCGCCGCCCAGCAGATATAAAGCGTACTGGTGACATGCGTGCGTGCCCAGTCCAGGATGGTGACCATTTCTTCCCAGTAGGTAACGTCTTCGAAGTCGTAGCTCTCCACTGGTGCGCCCGTCACTATCATTCCGTCGAACTTTTGCGGCTCCAGCTCGTCGAAGGCCTTGTAGAACATCATCATGTGCTCGATGGGCGTGTTCTTCGGCGTGTGGCTACGCACCTTCATAAAGGTGATGTCGAGTTGCAAAGGCGTATTCGACAAAAGTCGTATGAGGTCGGTCTCAGTGGTGATTTTCAGCGGCATCAGGTTTAAAATAACGATGCGCAGCGGACGGATGTCCTGAGTGTGGGCGCGCGTGTCGTCCATCACGAAGATGTTTTCCTTCTTCAGGATGTCGATGGCAGGAAGCCGGTCGGGAATTCGTAAAGGCATTTTCTCTTATCCTAATCTTTTTACGGCGGCAAAGGTAAGAAAAAAAAGTGAGAAAGTGAAAAGGTGGAAGGAAAAAGGTAAAGGAAACTTTGCTTTTCACACCCTGCCGGCAGATTGGGCAAGGTGGGATGAAAAGCAAAGTTCCCTTTATAGTCAGGTTGTCGGCGAACTGTTATTGTATGGCATGCTTGGGGCCGATAGCCCTTTCGCGCAGCGGTCCTTTGTCACGGTAATAGGTGGGAATGCCATCCTTGAAGTGCAGTTGCTCGGTGTCGCCGATTTCGCCGGCATGATGGATTTCGCAGTTCTCGATATTCACGTCGCAGCCAACGGTGAAGAGTGTGCCCTCGTTCTGGGCAAAGCGGCAGTCGCGGAAGGTGACGTCGCTACAGCTTGACGTGATGCCCACCAACCCATATTCCTTGTTGCGGTAGAAGTCGCAGAAAGCGAAGGTAATGCGCCGGCTGTCGTAGAGTTCCATAATGCCGTAGGTGCAGTCGCGGATGATGGAGCGGAAGACGTTGAAGCCGGTGACGTTGTGGGTGACCACCCCATAGGTGCCGCAGCCATACATGTCGCAACTCTCGATGGTGACATCCATGGCATTGGTAACGCCGATGACTCCGCCGTCGCAGTATCCGCCCTCGGTATGTCCCAGTGTGAGGCATTCCACGCGGATGTTGTTGCACCCCTCAAAATTGAGGACATAGGCATAGCGTGGCTCCACAACAATGCTACAGTCTTTTTCGCCACGAATAGTGAGGTTGTTGATATTGAGAAGGGTGAGCTCGCGGCCATCGCTTACGAAGTTGCTCACCACGGTGGGGGCACCGTTGGCATGGGCTTCCTCTGTCAGGGTAACGAAGGCACGGCCATAGCGTTGGAACACCTCATCGTCGTTGAGCAGCGGCGTGAGGTTCAAGTGTGTGCCCTCGCGCAAGATAACGGTTTTATTGGGAGCCAGAGCAGAAATGAAGTCCAGCTCGTTGTCAACCATGACCACATCGCCCGAAGGTGCACCCTCGGAGGCTTCCTCCTGCCGTTGCATCTCGCTGATGATGAGGTTGAGGTTGACATCTTCAATAAGCGAGCGTTTCTGCTTCAGCTTCAACGTCTTGCGCATGGAGGCCAGCTGGTTGGTGTTGAAGCGGCTGACGTAGGTGGTGTTCATAAGGAAAATGGAAAGCATCTGGCCAATGGGCTGCTTCTCGGCATATTCTTCCTGCCCCAGGCAGTCTTGAAGGTCGTCGGGAGTAAGGGTGAGTGTTGCAACAATTATGCTCTGCGGGTCACGGACGGCAAGGAAATTCATGCCGGCGTTCCTGATATACTGCACGCGCCACCCCACTTCGGCACGTAGGCGTGAAGCACCGTAGTCGTCGGCGGAAAGTACATACTCGCCGTTTTTCTGCGCCAGGCGGGTGAGCTGGAACTTATAGCCGCCGCCGTCTCTCGCCACGCCTTCCATGCGCACCACATTGCCGGTGACGTGAGCGGTATAGAGCACTGAGCCGTCGAACCAAAGCGAGTTGTTTTGAATGACTTGTGCCTGCATGCCCAGGGCTGCAAGCATCACCACGAAAGATATAAAAAGACGCTTCATAGTTAAGGTAAAAGTGATAAGTGAAAAGTGAAAATAAAAATGAAAAGTGAAAAGTGAAAAATGAAAAGTTGGTCGGGTTATGGAGTTTTGGAGTTGAGAGGTTCAGACAAAAGAGAGGATGTCGGAACCAGTAAAAGTCAAAAAATGCCCCCCTCTGGGTGAACAGAGAGGGGCTTGGGAGATGGGTTTCAATTACTTGGCATAGAGAGCGACGATGGTCTCGTACTTCTCCTGCTTGCCACTGGTCTGCTTGGGTTCTTCAACCTTCTTGCCATACTCATAGACCTGCTCCAAGGTGAGCTTTCCGTCCTCGAAGTCCTTGCCGATGCCTTCGTCGAAGCTGGCATAGCGGGCTTTCTTCATGGCGGGCAGTTCGCTCTCCTCGAGGATGGCGGCAGCGTTCTCAAGTGCGCGTGCCATGGCGTCCATACCGCTGATGTGGGCGATGAAGAGGTCCTCAAGGTCGGTGCTGTTACGGCGAATCTTGGCATCGAAGTTGGTGCCGCCATTGCCTAAGCCACCGTTGCGGATGATTTCCAGCATGGCCTGGGTGAGCTCATAGTTGTCGATGGGGAACTGGTCGGTGTCCCAGCCGTTCTGAGCGTCGCCGCGGTTGGCGTCGATGCTGCCCAACATGCCGGCGTCAACGGCGCAAGCCAGCTCATGCTCGAAGGTGTGGCCGGCCAAAGTGGCGTGGTTCACCTCGATGTTCACCTTGAAGTCCTTGTCCAGGTTGTGGGCCCTGAGGAATCCGATAACGGTCTCGGTGTCCACGTCATACTGGTGCTTGGAGGGCTCCATGGGCTTCGGCTCAATGAGGAAGGTGCCCTTGAATCCCTTGGCGCGGGCATAGTCGCGGGCCATGGTCAGCATGGTGGCCATGTGCTCCTTCTCGCGCTTCTGGTCGGTGTTGAGCAGGCTCATGTAGCCTTCGCGTCCGCCCCAGAACACATAGTTGGTGCCGCCCAGCTTGATGGTGGCATCGATGGCGTTCTTAATCTGAACAATGGCACGAGCCACGACGTCGAAGTCGGGGTTGGTGCTGGCACCGTTGGCATAGCGCTTGTTGCCAAAGACATTGGCGGTACCCCAGAGCAACTTGATGTTGGGGAATTCCTTCATCTTCACCTCGGCATAGTCGGTGATGGCCTTCATGCGGGCTTCATATTCCTCGATGGTGGCACCTTCTTCAACGAGGTCGATATCGTGGAAGCAGAAATATTCAATGCCCAGCTTGTCCATGATTTCAAAACCGGCGTCCATCTTGTCCTTGGCGCGCTGCACGGCGTCGTCGGCCTTGTCCCATTCGTAGGAACGGGTCTGGCCACCGAACTGGTCGGCGCTGGCACCTCCCAGGGTGTGCCACCAGGCCATGGCGAACTTCAGCCAGTCTTTCATCTTCTTCCCCATCACAACCTTCTCGGGGTCATAATAGTGGAATGCCATTACGTTCTTGCTCTCTTTTCCCTCGAAGGGAATTTTACCGGTAAACGGAAAATACTCTTTTGCCATAATTCTTGTTAATACTTTTTTTTAATGAATAGTTAATTATATTTGTAAATAATCTCTTTTATCCAACCACCTTGGCCAGCTGCTCCTTCCATGCCGTGTAGGCGTTGAGGTATTCGGTGCGCTTCTTGTCGTCGGGCTCAATGACGGCCAGCTTCTTCAGGGTGGCAAAGGCTTCCACATTGTCCTTGTAGAGCCCGCAACCCATGCCGGCACCCTTGGCGGCACCCACGCTGCCGTCGGTCTCATAGAGCTCGATGGTGGCTCCGCTCACACCGGCCAGCGTGTTGCGGAAGATGTCGCTGAGGAACATGTTTGCCTTTCCGGCATGTATCTTCCTGATGTCCATTCCCATTTGCTGCATCACTTCCATGCCATAGCAGAAGGAGAACACGATGCCTTCCTGGGCGGCCCTCATAATATGGGCCTTGCTGTGCTTGTTAAAGTTGATGCCGTTGATGGAGCACCCCACCTCGCGGTTTTCGAGCACACGCTCCGCACCGTTGCCGAAGGGGATGATGGTGATGCCTTCTGAGCCGATGGGGATGTTGGCCATCATGTCGTTCATCTCGCTATAGGAAATGCCCTCGGGAGCCACGTTGCGACGTACCCACGCGTTGAGGATGCCCGTGCCGTTGATGCAGAGGAGCACGCCCAGACGGTCGAGGTCGGTGGTGTAGTTCACATGGGCGAAGGTGTTCACGCGGCTCTTGGGGTCATAGTTGGCCTCGCCGAGCACGCCATAGACCACACCCGAAGTGCCGGCCGTGGAGGCAATCTCACCCGGGTTGAACACATTGAGCGACAACGCGTTGTTGGGCTGGTCGCCACCTCTGTACGAAATGGGCGTGCCCTCCTTCAACCCCAGTTCCTCGGCAGCCTGACGGCATACCGTGCTCTGAACGCTGAACGTGGGAACGATGTCGGCCACCACCTTCTCGTCGAATCCGAAGTAGTCGAACAGGAACTTGGCGGGACGCTTCTCCTTGAAGTCCCACATCATGCCTTCCGACAGTCCGCTGATGGTGGTGTTCACCACGCCGCTCAGCTTCATGGCGATAAAGTCGCCGGGAAGCATGATTTTGTCTATCTTGTCAAACAGCTCTGGCTCGTTCTCCTTCACCCATGCCAGTTTGGCGGCGGTGAAGTTGCCGGGCGAATTGAGCAGGTGGCCCAGGCATTGCTCGGCACCCAGTTCGTTGAATGCCCGCTCGCCGTAGGGCACGGCCCTCGAGTCGCACCAGATGATGCTGGGGCGGAGCACCTGCTGAGCCTTGTCAACACACACCAAGCCGTGCATCTGATAACTGATGCCGATGGCCACGATGTCGTCGCCAGTGGCTCCTGCCTGGTTCATAATATCCTTCAAGGCCAGCTTAGCATTGTCCCACCACATCTGCGGGTCCTGCTCTGCCCAACCGGCCTTCACGGCCATGATGGGAGCTTCCTTCTCGGGGTAAAAGGCGGTTGCGGCACACTGGCCGTTGTCCGTATCAACCAACGATGCCTTGACAGAACTGCTGCCCACATCGAAACCTAATAAAAATTTTCTTGCCATATAAAAACAGTAAATTAACCTTTTTCTATTTATATATACGAATGGCCTTTCGTTTTCCCTAAAAAAAATTGCAAAAAAAATTGCCATGTCGAAAAATCTTTGTAATTTTGTAGCAAAATCGTATATTATTCACTTTAAATATTTTTGCGTATGAAGAAATAACTGTTTTCACATGGACATATAGATGAACGTCCACTTTAGATTCTTGTTTCGGACAATTGGGGAATTGAAAGAAATCAATCAGGAACTGAAGTAGATAGTTCACGCCGTTCGGCGTGGACATTTACTCGTTGAAGATTGATAGGTCATCCCCAATACCTCCGAAACGTAGACGAAGTAAAAAGTCCACGTTTTTCTTTTGTCTATTGCCAACTATCATCATCTTTAACCTTTCAAACAATTTTAATATGAAAAAACAATTACTTTTCTTCTTTATCAACATTCCAATTCTAGCGCAGGCCCACGTACTAGTCAACAAAAATCTATTTAAACTTACACCCGACCCTGTTGTTATTGATGGTATTGTTATTGATGGTATTGCAGACAACTTACACGACAAAACATATCAATCCATGACAAGTGCTGGAACAAATAAACCCATGCCTCTCCCCGCAATGCCAGAATGCCATCAATTACCGCCAACTAAACACCTATTCAACACTTTAGAAGAAGCGGCAGAATACGGATTTACACACCAAGTAGCAAGGAAAGGGTATATTGACCTCGCTTCTTTTGTTGAACTGCATTATTCTGAAGATGATGTAAATACAGATATCATTATGTCACCAGAACTGTTTTTACAATTAGGTCTTTCATATCAATGGTCAATTGTGGATTATCTAGACGAAGGACAGAACACTCATGAATCAGCACACTTTCAACAAGACAATGAAATCCCTTCAATATTCTATCCTCGCTCTGTTGATGAGGATGGAAACACCATCCTCGACAAACGAGCTACGAAAGAAGCAATCGGTCATAATCCCATTGTCAAGGTTGAACTTGTTAAAAATGGAGAAGTGCTTTGTTGTGGTTTTATTAAAATAAACATCACAACAGATAGTTATCTATTAATGGACAACCATATAATGTTTAGGGATATTGACGTTATGGATTTATGTGTCGACAACTGGGATACAGACAAAAACAGAATGATTAGTTATGAAGAGGCTGCATCAGTGACAGACTTAGGAGAAGTATTTGCAGACAACCATGATATCATCTCGTTTGATGAACTTCAATTTTTTACAGGTCTGACAGCCATCAATGAGAATGCTTTTATGAGTTGCTCTAAACTTGCAACAATAACGCTTCCCGAGGGAATAACCTCCATTAGTTCTTATGCTTTCTATGGATGTAAAGCATTGACAACATTCACAATTCCTCAAAGTGTAATTATAATAGGTACAAATACATTCCGCGGATGTAGCGGTCTAACCGATGTATATTGCATGCCACTGGAAGTGCCGACAACAGCAGCGAATGCTTTTAACAATTCTAACATTGGCAATGCCACACTACATGTCGTATCGACATCTTTCGATGCTTATAAGGACGTTTCGCCATGGAATAATTTCAAAAATATGCTGGGTGACATTCCTACTCCTTGTGCACCTCCTGTCATAAGTTATATAGAAGGAAAGCTTTTGTTTACCTGCAATACGGAAGGGGTGGAGTTCAAATCGAACATCTATTCTGCCGACTTTGGCGATCATAAC
>JAFVHN010000072.1 GCA_017474515.1 Prevotella sp.
ACCAAGGCCCGCATCCTCTCTTTGCCAGAGGCATACGACCGTTACGAGGTGCTGCTCGTGGGGTGGGAGAATGCCGATTCGGAAACGCCGTACAGGAAACGTGTTGTGAAGGCGGTACGCCTTGACAACCCCTCCGACATTCAGCATGCCGGCCTCTGCCTCTTGGGGCCGGTGTTCCATCGGCCATACGGCGTCGCCATCCTTTTTGCCGATACCCGGCGCCCTTACGGGGGTGAATGGGAACCGTATGTGTATGATGAATTCTGGACCGAAAAAGAGCGCGAGGATTTCATCAAGTCGTATGCCGGCCACATCGATGAAACGGTGGGAGACCGGGTTGTAAGACTGCACCATGAATGATACAGGTCGGCATGCTCAAGGCATCAGGGGATTTCATCCTTTTTTCTTTACTTTGGGATGGATAGCGAGCCGGGGGAAAATTGATGAAAAATCTTGACAAAACAAGCCTCTTTTGTGTTGGTTTTGTAAATCGCTGAATATCAATAGTTTGAAGATTGTCCAAAGTTTGACCGCAAATTTCGGGGAGAAAACTTCAAGATTCCTCCTCTCAATCTTCAAGATTTCTCCTTGAAATTTGCGGTCAAACTCTTTTGAGGGTTAAAAAATCCTTGAAAAATCTTGACAAAAGGGAACGCCCCGGCGCCTTTCACTTTTCACTTGCGGACGCGATACATCGCGTCCCTATTTTGAGGCGAGAGATGGCGGTAGCCTTTTTCACCTTTTCACTTTTTCACCTTTTCACTCTCCAAATCGTTGGCGGCATTGCTCAAGGATGGGAAGGAGGGTGTCGAGGGTTTCGGCGCGGAGCATGGCAATGCGGGTTGGCCTGAAGTCGGGAATGCCTTTGAAAAGGGGTGTGGCGGCCAGGTGGCGGCGCGTGTGGAGGATGCCGGGGCGCTCGCCGATGCGCTCCACGTTGATGCGCAGCTGCTCAATGAGGATGTCGAGTTTCTCGGAGAAAGACATCTCGGGCAGCGGCTCGCCGGGGTGGGCGAGGAAATGGTTGATTTCGCTGAACACCCACGGCCGTCCGAAGGTTGCCCTGCCCACCATGACGGCGTCAACGCCGTAGTTTTCAAAGGCGCCGAGGGCCTGGGCGGGTGTGGTGATGTCGCCGTTGCCGATAATGGGGATGGTGATGCGCGGGTTGCGTTTCACCTCGCCGATGAGCGTCCAGTCGGCCTCGCCGGTGTACATCTGCGACCGTGTGCGCCCGTGGATGGTCAGGGCCTGAATGCCGCAATCCTGCAGCTGTTCGGCCAGGGTGGTGATGATGAGTTGCTCGTGGTTCCATCCCAGCCGTGTCTTCACGGTGATGGGCGTTTTCACAGCGTTCACCACGTTGCGCGTGATGTCGAGCAGCAGGGGAATGTTCTGCAACATGCCGGCTCCGGCGCCTTTTCCGGCCACCTTCTTCACCGGGCACCCGAAGTTGAGGTCGATGACGTCGGGGTGTGCCTCGGCCTCCACTATCTGTGCGGCCTCCACCATCTGCGGCACGTCGCGCCCGTAGATTTGTATGCCCACGGGGCGTTCCGCGTCGTCTATCTGTAGTTTGCTGACGGTGGTTTTCACCGACCTCACGAGTGCTTCCGCCGACACGAATTCCGTATAGACCATGGCGGCGCCGAAGCGTTTGCAGAGGTGGCGGAAACCGATGTCGGTGACATCTTCCATGGGTGCCAGGAAGACAGGGCGGTGGCCCAGGTCAATGGTTCCTATTTTCATTAAGTACAGGGGTTTTGATGTTTAGTGGAGCCGTTCTTTGTTTGCTTACATGTTGTATAGATGATAGGTTCCGCCGGCGAGCGGCCTCACCAGGCCCTTCATTTCAAGCGAGAAGAGCAGTGCAGCAAGGGCAGGCACGGCAATGTTGGCTTTCACGGCGATGGTGTTGAGTTGCAGGTCGTTGGTTTTCTGCAACAGCTCCACCACGGCCCTCTCGTCGTCGGTGAGCTGGGGGAAGAGCTGGCGCTCAATGCCTTTCTCGCGCGTTTTCTGCTTTTCGGCCTCTTCCTGCCATCCCATGGCGGCGGTGAAGTCGTCGGCCGAGGTGATGAGCGCCGCCACGTTGTCGCGGATGAGGTTGTTGCAGCCCTCGCTGTAGGGTGCCCCCACGGCCCCGGGGAAGGCAAACACCTGCCGGCTGTAGCTGTTGGCAATGCGCATGGTGATGAGCCCTCCGCCCTTTGCGGCACTTTCTATGAGGATGGTGGCGTCGGCCATGCCTGCCACGATGCGGTTTCGCTTCACGAAATTCACCTTGTCGGCGCGTGTCTGCGTCATGTATTCCGTCAGTATTCCGCCTTGGTTTATCATTGCCCGCGCCGTTTCGCGATGTTGCGGCGGATAGAGCTCGTCGATGCCGTGAGCCAATACGCCCACGGTCTGCATGCCCTGGGCCAGTGCCTGCCGGTGTGCGCTGATGTCCACGCCGTAGGCCAGTCCGCTCACGATGATGGCATCGGGGCAGCTCTGCCGCAGTCCGGCCATGAAATTCTTCACCAGGTCGTGCCCGTAGGCCGTGCAATGGCGGGTTCCCACAATGCTCACGATGTGCGTGGCGTTCAGGTCGGCCGTGCCGCGGTAGTAGAGCACCACGGGTGCGTCGGGGCAGTCCCTCAACCGGGCGGGATAGGCGCTGCTGGCCGGCGTGAGCACCTGCACGCCGTGTTTGTTGGCAAACTCCATTTCGCTCTCGGCGCGCCTGAGGGCATCGCCCCAGTCTTTTAGTGCTGCGGCAAGGCGCGGCTGGCAGTTTTCCACGTTGTCTTCCAGGTGGTTGCGGTGCTCATACACCTGCCAGGCATCGCCGAAATGGCGGTAGAGCAGCAGCGCGTTGGTGAGGTTGAGGCCGGCCAGGCGCGACAGGGCCATGGCATAGAGGGCATCGTCGGCATGTACAGGTTGCGGTGTCATGGCTGGCGGTTCAGGTTTTCCATATAATTGTCGAAGGCTCGTTCGTAGTCCTCGCTCCTGGCCAGCTTGCCGTTGACCAGGCACACCAGCACCATTTCCCCGCGGAAGCAGAGGGCCTGGTCGCTGGCGCGGAAGATGTCCTGGTGGAACACATATTTGATGCCTTTGCGCTCCAGGGCGAGCTTCGAGATAAATTCGTCGTCGCATCTGAGCGGCACCTTGAATTGCAGGTTCATGCGCGCCACCACGGCATCGGTGCCCCGGCGGTGCATGTCGGCAAAGCTGAGGCCGCAGGCTTTCAGGAAGAGGTGGCGCGTGTGTTCGGCATAGTGCAGGTAGTTGGCGTTGTTCACAATGCCTTCGATGTCGCACTCATAGTCGCGAACCATCATTCGCGTTTCGTAGATATAATCCATTTGTCGTTGAAATTCATAGCCCCATCATCCCCAATGAGGTGGAGCGGGGCTTTCTGTTTATTCACTTTTCCAAGGGGAAATCAGGGATGCGGCCCTACCTTTTCTTCAGGTATTCAAACCCAATGCGGCAGCGCAGGCAGTCGCGCCGGTCGCAGTACTGGCTTTTCAGCTGTATGAGCGCCTGGCTGCCCCCGGCGGTGGAGACGGTGAGGCCGCATTGTTGCCACATCCGCGTGATGTGGTTGTCCTCGGCCTTCATCTGTTCCAGCAGGTCGAAGGCGCGGTCGCACAGGGCCTCCTTCATGTGGTGGCGCCCGTAAGCGAAGAGCATCGGAATGGCGGTGTTGACAATCAGGAGGTTGACCGACGCATCCGACAACCGCCGCGTGCTCTGACGGGTGGCCCGGCCGAAGGCGTAGTGCGTTTCCCAATAAGGCGTGGTGGTGGTCTGAAAGAGCTTACGAAGCTCGTCAACCGTGGTACACTCTATCAACTGGCTCAGTCCGGCGCGGCGGTCGTGGTAGAGCATGGTCAGCTGCGACAGTCTGATGTGGGGGAAATTTTGCGGCCTCAGCCTCAGGAATCGCCATTGGGCGGCGTCCATGTGCTGCATCGAGAACTTGTGGGCCAGGTACTGGTATTCGTTCCTCAGGCGGTTGAAATAGTCATCGGCCAGCATGGCCTCGCGGTGCCGCTTTGCCGCGGCCTCCACGTCGAGCAATCCGGCCTGCCCCATGAAGATGGCCTCCACCTGGAAGGGGTCGTCGCGGTGGTGCACGGCGGCCTGCAGCGGCAATGTCAGCGCCCACGCCTCGAACGCGTCGCCGTTGACGCCGAATCCGAAATTTCGTGCCAGCGTAACGAAATTTCCGTCCTCCCACGAGCCGTTGCATCGCTCCACGCGCTGCCTTATCTGCTCGGTCTTCTGCTCCAGGCGCTCCGTTTGCAGGGCGCTCAGCCACGCATGGAGGGTGAGCCGCGGCAATTCGGGAATGAGACGGTGGCACGGCGGATAACGGTCCTCGCGCAGCAGTTCCTCATAGTGGTCAACGACATGTTGCGGCACCTGCACCTCCACTTGTGGCGGCTGGTGGCCCGAGGCGGTGAGCACCGTGGTGTCGGCCTGGCCGCACACATGCAGCACCACGTTGTCGTAGCGCGGGTCCGTCTGGTGCCCGTGGGCCTGCCAGTCGCTGGCACGCTGGTGGATTTCCACGTTTCCCACCCACAGCGTGCCGTCGATTTTCACTTTCGCGTTGAAGAAATCGGGACCGGCATGGCGGCGGTTGTACAATCCGGGGTCCACCACCTCCACGGCCCGCCCGTCGGTGGTGGTCAGGCCCGTTGGCGGCAGCAGGCGGTGTTTCCAGCAATAGTGCAGCAGCTGTTCCATGCCACAAAACTACATATTTTTTTTTAATTGGTGAAAAAAGCCGCCGTTTTTTTTGCTTTTTTCCTTCATGTTCCGCCGAATCAGCCCCTTTTTTAGGAGCTGGCGCCTGGAGGCGCGGGCCAGGTTGTGAACAATATGTTCACGGATGGAGGGTGATTTGTTAAAGAATCTTGAGAAAACATGGGGCGGGAACGCCGGACTGCACTGCTGGAAAGGGGCTGAAGGAAGGGGTGGGCAGAAAAGAAATTGTAAAGATTTTTCAAAAGGAAATTAAAGTATGGGAAAGCTTGACCGCAAATCTCGGGGAGAGATTTTGAAGATCGAGGGGAGAAATCTTGAAGATTGAGGAGAGAAATTTGCGGTCAAACTTATGGCCATTTTGAAGCCGCTGATTATCAACGAGTTATAAAAATGCCGGAAAACTGCCCGTTTTGTAAAGATTTTTCAACAAACTTTGCCTGGGTTACACACGAAAAATGAGGGCAAAGCGGCCGCCTCGCCAATTTACATATTTTAAGAAATGGGAAGGGTGGCTATTCTCGTCTTTTGAACACGGCGAAGATGTTGTAGCTGATGCCGGTGTCGTAGGCGTCTTCTCCCTCGTACTTCTTCACCCATTTCACCACGCGGACGGTAACCGGCAGGACGATGATTTCATAGACGGTTTTCAGGACCAGTTGCGAGAGCATCATCAGCGGCAGCTCCTCGTTGGGCAGCACGCCGTAGAAGGCCAGCGGGAAAAAGATGACGGAGTCGGCGCCTTCGCCCCACACGGTGCTCATGATGGCCCTCAGGGGGAAGCGCTTGCCGTGGTCGGCAATTTTCATGCGGCTCATGACATAGGCGTTGACGAAACTGCCTGCTATGAACGACACGAAGGAGGCCAGGGCGATGCGCGGCGTCAGTCCGAAGATGGCGTGGAAGCCGGCCTCGTTGTCCCAATAGGGTGCGCCGGGGATGGCATCGGCCAGCGACGCAATGGCCATGAAGAAGAAGTTGGTGAGGAAGCCTGTCCAAATCAATATGCCGGCGCGCCGGTATCCCCACACCTCGCACACCACGTCGTTGACGATGTAGGAGATGGGGAAGATGAGCAGGCCGCCCGTAAGATGTAGCGGCCCGAACACCATTTGCTTGGTTTCCAATATGTTGGAAGCTATCAGGCACACGGTGAAAACGATGCTGAGTTGCATGAACAGCACCGACACCATGGTCTTGGTTTTCTTTTTGTCGGTCATGTTTTTTGGGAGTTTAGGAGTTTTAGGCGATAGGCGGGGGAGCCCACCCCGGCCCCTCCCGTAAGGAGGGGAGAACGGGTAGCCTTTCGTTTTTTTTTGCCATTTCCTCCCCCCCCTTTGGGGGGATGAGAGGGGGGCTCACTCTTCCACGTCGCAATGCAGGAACCCCATTTCCTTGGCCTTTTCTTCGCTCATCAGGTAGTAGATGGCCTCGCCCTCGTTGCACAGCTCGCCCTGGCTGTTGGTTATCTCGGCGCTGATATAGGCAAGGTTTCTCACTTGCCGTGAGACCTTCGCCCTGATGGTGAGTTCCGGCTCGGTGGTGGGCACGGCCTTTCGGAACTTCACGTTCAGCTGAACGGTGTAGCCGCTTGTCTGAAGTTTTCGTGTGACCACCCATCCGCACACTTCGTCAATGAGCGTGCTGAGGATGCCGCCGTGCATGGTGTTGACCCATCCCTGGTAATGGGTTCCGGGTTGCCACTTGCTTACGATATAGTCGCCGTCCTCATAGAACTCCATGTGGAGGCCGATGGGGTTTTCGGGACAACAACCGAAACAATGGTATTCCGGATGGTGGAGCCAGGGGTTGATGATTTTCCTCATGTTGTCGTGTGTGAAGAGATTCTTCTTTAAAAAACGATTATTTCAGTTTTGCATTTGCTCATTTTTTTTGGAGTTCAGGAGTACAGGAGTTTCAGTAGTTCAGACATTAGTTCTGAAGGCTGCCTTATCGACCGTCTTTTTCGAAGTTGGGAGTATTGTCTGAACTCCTGTACTTCTGTAACTCCTGAACTCCATTAACTTGCGCGAAAGTTTAAATCGATGATTTGTCCTCTCAAAGGCTTGTATCTTAATTTGGGGACAAAATTACTTGAATTATTTTTATTTTTTGCGCAATCGTCTTGAAAATCATCGTAAAATATCTTGTACTTTCGTTTTTTTCTTCAAAAAAATCGGGAAATGTGCGGTTTATATTGTAATTTTGCAGCATGGTTGAAAGGCCATCGCCCCGAAGGGCGTGTTTTTTTGATATTTACCCTTACCGATAAAACCAGAGAAAAGGAATGAAGGAACGTATTGCCGTACTACTGCTCGCGCTGGCCTGTTGCGGCCCCCTGGCGGCTCAGGAAGATGCCGACCACAACTTCGAGGTGGGCAAGAACCTTGAGATTTTCAACACCGTGTATCGCAACCTCGACATGCTTTATGTCGATACGCTGGACGCGAAGCGCGTGATTTCCGACGGCATCAACCGCATGATGCAGTCGCTGGACCCCTACACCGTCTATTATGCCGACGCCAACGAGCTGGAGTCGTTCCTCTCGGGGAAATATGCGGGCATAGGGGCGCTCATACGCTATAACCTGAAGATTGGCAACGCGGTGATTGACCAGCCCTACGCCAACACGCCGGCCCAGGAGGCGGGACTGAAGAAGGGTGACATCATCCTGAGCGTGGACGACTCGACGATGGTGGGCAAGAGCACTTCCTACGTGAGCAGCCACCTTCGCGGCGACGCCGGCACCTCGTTCATGCTGAAAATCCGCCGGCCCTCCACGGGGAAGGTGATGCAGATGAAGATAACGCGCCGGCAAATACAACAGACGCCCACCGTCCCCTACTACGGCCTGCGCCGCGACAGCATCGGATACCTGTTGCTCTCGCAATTCACCGATGGTTGCACACGCGAGGTGCGCCGCGCCTTCATCGAGATGAAGGACAAGGGCATGAAGGCCTTCGTGCTCGACCTTCGCGGCAATGGCGGGGGCAGCGAGGCGGAGGCGGCCAGCCTGGTGAACATGTTCGTGAAAAAAGGCGTCACCGTGGTTGAGAACCGCGGCAAGATGAAGCGCGCCAACCATGCCTACAAGACCACGGTGGAGCCCATCGACACGGTGATGCCCGTGGTGGTGCTCGTTGACGGCAACACGGCCTCGGCGAGCGAGATTACCAGCGGCGCCCTGCAGGACCTCGACCGCGCCGTGGTGGTGGGCACGCGCACCTACGGCAAGGGCTTGGTGCAACTGCCGCTGGACCTGCCATACAATGCGCAGATGAAGCTGACCACCAGCAAGTACTACATTCCCAGCGGGCGGTGCATACAGGCCATCAACTACCGCCACGACGGCACTTATACGGAGCACATCCCCGACTCGCTGACGCATGAGTTCCGCACGCTCCACGGCCGTCCGGTGCGCGACGGCGGGGGCATCACGCCCGACATCATCGTGAAGCCCGACTCGCTGCCGAACATTGTCTATTACCTGAGTGCCAGCGGCGTGGACTCCACGGAAGTGATGCACGAATACGAGGTGGATTACATCAGCCGCCACCTGTCGATAGCTCCGGCAGGGACGTTCGAAATCACCGACGCCGACTATGAGGAGTTCCGGCAGCGCGTGCTTCAGAGCGGCTTCAAGTATGACCCGGAAAGCGGGAAATACATGGAGAGCCTGAAAAAGGTGATGGAGTTCGAAGGGTACTACGAGGACGCCAAGGCGGAATTTGAGGCCTTGGAGCGCAAGCTCAGCCATAACCTGGAATATGAGCTCGACCGTCACAAGGACATCATTAAGGAAACGCTGGGGGCCGACATCGTGGAGGCCTACCATTATCAGGCGGGTGCGGTGGAATATGCCCTGCGCTTCGACAACCAGATGAAGGAGGCCTGCCGCATCGCTTCCAATCCCACGGAATACTGGAAGCTGCTCAGGTAACCACCGACTTTCTCGCGGTTTTTTTTACCACGGACAAACACGGACTTTCACGGACTATCTTTTTTTTCCGTGTCAGTCCGTGTTCATCCTTGGCAATATTTTAACCACGGAAGGACACGGACTTTCACGGTCTTTCTTTATTTCCGTGTCAGTCCGTGTTCGTCCTTGGCAATATTTTAACCACGGAAGGACACGGACTTTCACGGTCTTTTTTTTCCGTGTCAGTCCGTGTTCGTCCGTGGCAATATTTTAACCACGGAAGGACACGGACTTTCACGGACTATCTTTTTTTCCGTGTCAGTCCGTGTTCTTCCGTGGTTAAAAAAATAATGGTTATTCGGGGTTGAAACTATCGATGCCCTTTCGGTAGTCGCTGGGCGATACGCCCATGAACTTCTTGAAGACGCGGCTGAAATACTTGGGGTCGCTGAAGCCGGTGCCGTAGCATGCCTCTGACACGGTGAGCCCCTGCTCGCGCATCATCTGCGCCGCCCGTTCAATGTGATATTTGCGGTAGAAGTCGAGCGGCGAAAGGCCGGTCAGCGCCTTCAGCTTGTTGTAGAACAGCGTGCGGCTGAGGCCCAGGTGGCGGGCCAGGTCGTCGATGGCCAGGCTCTGGCTGAGGTTCTGCTCCATGTAGTCGCGCAACTGCTGCATCATCTCGCGGTCGGCCTGTTCCAGGCGCATGCCCACGCCGCTGTTGTCCTTGGGCAGCTCCAGTTGCGTGGGGTTGTCGATGGGCGGCTGGGGAGCAGGCGTGGATTGGCCGTTTGGGGCAGGAGGCATGGCCTCGGAGTTGCGCATCTGCCACATCTGCCTGTTATACAAGATGGTACGGATGCGCATGAGCAGATATTCCGTGCTGAAAGGCTTCAGGATATAGTCGTCAACGCCCAGTGCGGCACCCTTCACGCGGTTGTCGATGGACGTCTTTGCCGTCAGCAGCACAATGGGGATATGGCTGGTTTCGGGGTCTGCCTTCAGCGTCTTCACCAGCTGCCAGCCGTCCATGCGCGGCATGGCAATGTCGCTGACAATGAAGTCGGGCTGCAGGCGGCGCGCCAGTTCCAGTCCCTCCTGGCCGTCGGCGGCCTGCACCACATGGTATTCTTTCCCTAAAATCTCGCCCACGAAGGCGCGCATGTCGGCATCGTCTTCCACAAGAAGGAGGGTGACGGCTTGGAAATCGGTGGCCGGTGGTTTGGGGGTTTCGGGAATTTGGGTTTCGGTGGTTTGGGTTGTCTTCAGGCGGGTGGCCATTTCGCCGTCGGTGCCGCTCATGGTGTCCACCAGCTCGGCGTTGTGGCGGTCGGCCAGCTCGTCAACGAGTGCGAGCATGCGGTCGGCATTGCTCAGGATGACGTTGAGGTGGCGGCGGCTGTCGCCGGTGAGCGACTCGTCGGCGAGCATCTCGTGCGCCGGACCGCCAATGAGCGTGAGCGGCGTGCGCAATTTGTGGCTGATGTCGGTGTAGTACTCTTGTTTGAGCACGGCGGTCTTCTTCTCAAACTCCACATTCATGCGCAACCGGTTGATGTGCAGAATGATGCGTATGACGATGAAAGCCAGTGCCGCCAGCAACAGGGCATAGAGCACCTTTGCCCACGGCGTTTCCCAGAACGTGGGCTTCACGATGATGGTGAACGGCGCCACGTTGTCGGACCATGCGCGGCTGTTGTTGGTGGCCCTGATGACCAGGGTGTAGGTACCGGCGTCGAGGTCGAAGAAACTGATGGTGCGCTCGGTGCCCAGGCGTGTCCAGTGTGAGGCATGGTTGCCAAATATATAGGCATACTCCACGTTGTCGGTGCCGTCCAGGCCGAGGGCGGCAAACTCCAGCGTGAAGTCGCGTTGACGGGCATTGAACACCAGGGTGTCGGTAGTCATGGGACATGCCACCGACTCGCCGCGCACACGGAGGCCGGTGAGGCGGATGACGGGCCGTTCGCCGTCCTCCTTCAGTTGGTCAAGGCGGATGGCAATAAGGCCGTTCTCGGTGCCCAACAGCGTTTCGCCCGTAGTGAGCGGCACGGGGCTGACGTTTGTAAGAAACTTGTATTCAGGATGCAGCGAGGTGAGGAAATGGGTGGCGTGGGCTGCGTCGGGGAAGCGCGACAGGGCTTCTTTGAACACCACCCACAGGTGGCCGGTGCGGTCGGTGAACACGCGGTTGGCCTGGTCCGACGGTGCGCCGTCGGCCATGCTCCAGGAATCGAAACGCAGGTTGTGGTCGAGGAGGTTTCCTGAACGCAGGAAACACAGTCCGGTGTAGGATGTGCAGACAATGATGCCGTGGCCGTCAACCAGGTCCACGCTGGTTATCTCGTTGCTCGACAGGCTTCCGGCATCGTCGGGAATGCGGCGGCTGTGATAGAAGGTGGCACTTTGCGGCGGCTCGTCGGCACTGAAGGTATAGATGCCGTCGGAGGTGCCCAGCACGATGACGTTGCCGGCCTGCGTCATGCTACGGATGCAGTGATTTCGGTCGCACTCGGGAAAGTTGGAGCAGCGGTTGTTGCGGTTGAGGAAGACGGTGTTTCCGCCCTGCCGTTGCATGAGGTTGAGGCCGCCGGTGTAGGTGCCCACCCAGAGGCGGCCTTTCGAGTCGGTGAGCAGCGAGTAGATGTTGTCGTCGCTCAGCGTGAGGTTGTCGCCGGCCTGGTGGCGGTGGTTGGTAATGGTGAACCGCTGGCCGTCGGGGTGGAGTTCAAAAAGTCCGTCGCCGCGCGACCCCATCCATAATGTGCCGTCGCCCTTCCACTCGGTCATGCAGTAGATGCGCGAGAAGACCGTTTTCTGAGGGCTGACGGTGCCGTTGCGGGTCAGGTAACCGCGCAAGGTGCCGTCCTGGCGGCGCAGGGCCACGCTTCCGTCGTCGTTGGCCTGCCAGATGTTTCCCTGCTTGTCGGCATGCAGCACCTTGATGTTTTCGCCGGCATCCACCATGCGGTAGGGCTTTCGGCTAACGACAATGCGTTGCAAGGTGCCGTTTTCGGTGCCTCCCCATACGACGCCCTGCGCATCGGCGTAGGTTCGCGTCATTTTGTCGTGGGCCACGGTGCCTTTTTGCCCGGTGACGGGGTCGGTCCAGGTCAGCACGTTATCGACGATGCGCAGGTCGAATCCGTCGCGCATGAAGTGCTTGTTGAGCGAGCGGCGGCTGGTGTCGTGGCTGTCATCTATGGGCGGGCCGCTGCCTTTCGGATAGGCCGACATGTGGTCGAGGCTGCCCTCGTGGAGCAGGTAGCGGGTGCCGCCCTCGGTTTCCATCCACACTTGTCCGTTTTCCAGCACGAAGAAGTTGACGATGTTGCCTTTGTCGCCAAATTTCTTGGCAATGCGGGCGTTGACGTCGAAGAAACGAGCCAGTGCAACGTCGAAGAAATAGATGTGGTCGTAGCTGCGCACCCAGAGGTTTCCGCGTGTGTCTTCCTTGACGTGGTCGGTGCGCGAGTTGTCGAGTTCGTTGCCGTCGCCCTGACGTATGCGGAAGCTCTTGAAGCGGTATCCGTCGAAACGGTAGAGGCCGCTCCAAGTTGACAGCCACAGGAATCCGCGGCGGTCGGTCAGCATGCTGGTCACCTTGGTGTTGTCCAGCCCGCTGCGCTCGTCAAATGTGGTGATGTCAACCTGCGGCTGCGGCCTTGCCACGGCCCACAGCATGGCCATCACAAAGAGGCAGACGTTCCTCATGGTTGTTGTGGGGTTAGTATGTTGCGGCCCTACGGCTTATGGCAGAGGGCGGCGCCGATGGCGGTGCAGAACTGTGCATATTGCGGAATGAGGAACCTTACTTTGTAGAGCTCCTCAAGGGGCGGGAAGACCTGGCGGCATTGCGGCAACAGCGTGAGGTTGCCAATGAGCACGAAGTCGCGGATGCCCGTGCCGAGCGATGCCAGATAGGTGGCCGAGCCGATGGTCTGCAAGACGGTGCAGAGGAGTCCGGCGGCAATGTCCTCCAGCGAGGTGTTGCTCTTCACTTTTCCGAAGAGGCTGGCCGTGGCGTCGAGGGGCAGGCCGGGAATGGCCTCGGGGCAGATGTCGCCAATCTGCAGGTCCACGTTTCTAATGTCGCCTTTTTGTGCCATCAGCGACACCTGCTTCATGTCGTCGGTGTTGAAGAGCACCTGCGAGAGGCCTTTCAGCGTGCCGCCGCCGATGCCCATGCCGCCGATGTGGCGGATGTCTTCGCCCTCCACTTTCACAAACGACGTTCCCGTGCCCATGCTCACCACGAGCATGCTGTCGAGCTGGCTTTCGTAGCGCGCGCCGAGGCCGTTGCTCATGAACTCCTCCACCTTGGTGGTGGGAAGGCCGTAGATGGGCTGGTCAACGTATGCTGCGCCCACTCCGGTGAGCATGACATGCTCGACGTCGCCGAGCGACACTTTGTTGTCGAAAAGATATTTGCCAAAGGCCCCGTAGAGCGACGTCACGGGGTCGGTGGCGCGGATGCACTCAGGGGCTGCCACGATGCCGTCGTGCAGTCCGACAATTTTCGTGGTGCTGGTGCCCACGTCGATGCCAATGATAATGCCCATTGCTTTTCTTTTCAGAGGTTTAAATAAAGATAGTCGCCTGCAAAAGTACACTTTTCCCGCCATAACTGCAAACAAAAGCCCATGAAATGCGAGAAAAAACGTGGTGCAGACGGTCATTACGGAAAATTATTCGTATTTTTGCACCATCAACAATATATTTCATGCAACGAAACCCCATACTGACATGAGTAAAAAGTTTTTTGCGCTGGCCCTGTGCCTGGCGCTGGCCCTTCCGGCCTTTTCGCAGAAGAAAGTGAAGAATGCAGCCTCGCCGGTGCTCTTCGAGCATCCCTGGCAGGGGCGGCGCGTGGCCTATTTCGGCGACTCGATTACCGACCCACGCAATAGCGGATCGAAGACAAAATGGTGGCAGTTCCTGCACGACTGGCTGGGCATAGAGCCCTACGTCTATGCCGTGAGCGGCCGGCAATGGAACGACATTCCCAGGCAGGCCGACCAGCTGCTCGCCGAGCACGGTCAGGACTTCGACGCCATCCTGGTGTTTATTGGCACCAACGACTACAACGCGGCGGTGCCCATCGGCGAGTGGTTCGTGGAAACGGAAGACTCGGTGCTGGCCGCCGTCCACCGCGACAAGGCCATGACCCTGCGCCGCCACCGCCGGCCGTCGATGGACAGCGGCACCTATCGCGGACGCATCAACCGCGCATTGGAATACCTGAAAAGCACGTTCCCCACCAAGCAGATAGTGCTGCTCACGCCCATCCACCGCGCCTTCTTCTACGGCAACGAGAAGAACATCCAGCCCGACGAAGGCTATCAGAACGAATGCCACGAATGGTTCTCCAGCTACGTGGAGAGCGTGAAGCAGGCCGGCAACATCTGGGCGGTGCCCGTCATCGACTTGAACGCTGCCTGCGGCCTTTACCCCCTGCTTCCGCAGCACTTGCAATACAGCCACAACGAGCGCGACCTGCTCCATCCCAACGACGAGGGGCACCGCCGCATGGCACGCACGGTGATGTATCAGCTGGTGGCACTGCCCTGCGTTTTTGATTAAGGGGAACTTTAGATTTTCTAGAAGTTCTAGAATCTCTAGATTTTCTAGATTATCTAGAATCTCTGGAATCTCCAGAATAGCAAGGATAAATTTGGCCTTTCAACCGATTATTAGTACCTTTGCCGCGCCATTTAAAATAATGTACATTTAAAATTATAAAATGATGAAAAGAATTTTCTTTTTCTTACTAAGCCTCGTCGCACTTCTTCCCGCCAAGGCCGACGAAGGCATGTGGACACTCTACAACCTGCCGCCGGCAGTCTATGAGCAGATGAAGGCCGAGGGCTTCATGCTGCCCTACAGCGACCTCTACGACAGCCCGCAGGCCATCAAGAACTGCGTGGTGAACTTCTCGGGGTATTGCACCGGCGTGGTGGTGTCGCCCAACGGACTGGTGTTCACCAACCACCACTGCGGCTTTGAGAGCATCCGCTCGCACAGCACCGTGGAGCACGACTACATGCTCAACGGTTTTTGCGCAAAGAGCTACGCCGAGGAGTTGCCCAACGAGAACATGTTCGTGAGCTTCATGCGCTCCCAGCTCGACATCACCGACCGCCTGGAGTGGCTGGCCAAGAAGCAGGGCGTGAACGACGACGACTGGGACGGGCTCATCGACTCGCTTCAGACGGCCATGAACGACAGCGTGAAGCTCATAGACCCCACGCTGACCGTGGAGATTGACGCCTTCTACGAGGGCAACGCCTACTACGCCACCACCTACCAGCGGTTCAACGACCTGCGACTGGTGTTTGCCATTCCAAAGTCGATGGGCAAGTTCGGCGGCGACACCGACAACTGGATGTGGCCGCGCCAGACCTGCGACTTCTCCGTCTTCCGCATCTATGCCGACCCGAAGACCAACGGCCCGGCCGATTATTCCGCCGAAAACGTGCCCTATCATCCACAATCGTGGGCTCCCGTCAGCATGCAGGGCTATAAAGACGGCGACTTCTCAATGACCATCGGCTTCCCCGGCAGCACCTCGCGCTACCTGAGCAGCTTCGGCATCAAGGAGATGCGCAACGCCGAAAACACCACCCGCGTGCAGGTGAGGGGCGTCAAGCAGGCCGTCATGAAAAAACACATGGACGCCTCGGAGGCCGTGCGCATCAAGTACGACTCAAAATACGCCCAGAGCGCCAACTACTGGAAAAACTCCATGGGCATGAACAAGTGCATCGACTCGGTGAACATCATCGGCCTGAAACAGCAGCACGAGGAGCTCATCAAGGCATACCAGGAAAAGACGGGCTTCCTGAAAGGCAAGCTCGACTTCACCAAGCTGCAGGACCTCTACGCCAGCCGCTATGAGCACATCCGCTCTTTCTACTATTTCTACGAGAGCTTCATACGCACCAACGAGCTGGTGACCAGGGCCATGAGAGCCGTGAACGGCATGCCCCTGCAAGGCCCCGAGGACAACGACAAGAAGCAGTACTTCGAGTTCAAGGACAATAGCGACGAGTGGGACGCCGACCTCGACAAGGAGGTGCTGGCCGTGATGCTGAAGAACTATCGCGAGCACGTGGGAGTGCAGTATCTTCCCGACTTCTACGAAACCATCGACAAGAAGTTCAAGGGCGACTACCAGAAATATGTGGATTATCTCTACAAGAAGTCGGTGCTCATGAAGGGCAAGAAAATCTACCCCGGCAAGAAGTCGTTCCTGAAAGACCCGGGCATAGCCGTCGGCATAGACCTTACCTCGGTCATTGCCACCTTGCAAATGTATCTGGGCGGGTCGATGGCCGAGATTGAGGAGCAGGAGAAAATGCTCTGCGCCGCCAAGCTGCAGATGGAGCAAGACATGCCCCACTACAGCGACGCCAACTTCACCATGCGCCTTTCCTACGGACAAGTGGGTGAATACCTGCTCAACGGCCAGCCATCGGGATACTACACCACCGCCGAGAGCATGGTGGCCAAGATGAAGCAGGCCGACCGCATTGCCGACTACTTCGCCGAGCCGGAGATGCACACACTGCTGGGAGCCAGCGACTTCGGAAAATATACCGACAAGGAAACGGGAAAGATGCAACTGTGCTTCCTTACCAACAACGACATCACCGGCGGCAACTCCGGCTCGCCCATGTTCGACGGAAAGGGACGGCTCATCGGACTGGCCTTCGACGGCAACTGGGACAGCCTGTCGAGCGACATCTTCTTCGACAAACAGCTGGCACGCTGCATTGGCGTGGACATTCGCTACGTGCTCTTCATGATGGACAAATGGGGACACGCCGACCGGCTGATAAGGGAAATCAATCCCCAATAACTCATCATATCTCCTTGACTCCCATGCCCAAGAAACACCTCCTCCTCACAATGGCACTGGCCGCCATCACCCTGGCAGCCGGTGCCCAGAAGGTGGTACATCCCGAAGACCGCGAGGTGGACATGGACAATCCCACCTTCGTGCCGACATTCAAGGTGAGCAAGGTGCTCCACAACGGCGACAGCCTGCAATATGTGGAGCTCAACCCCGTGTATGTATATCCCCAGCCCGAGTTCAAGAACGAGAAGCAGCGACAAGCCTACAACCGGCTGGTGTATAACGTCAAGAAGGTGCTGCCCATCGCCAAGGAGGTGAACCAAATCATATTGGAAACCTACGACGTGCTGGAGGGGCTGCCCGACAAGAAGGCCAAGGATGCGCACATGAAGAAACTGGAGCAGGGACTGAAAGAGGAATATGGGCCGAGAATGAAAAAACTGACCTACGCACAGGGCAAGCTGCTCATAAAACTGGTGCACCGCGAGTGCGACTCGTCGGGATATGAGCTCATCCAGGCATTCCTCGGACCTATGCGTGCCGGCTTCTACCAGGCCTTCGCATGGGCCTTCGGCGCCAGCCTCACCAAGAAATACGATGCCGAAAAGACCGACCGGCTCACCGAGCGCGTAGTTAGAATGGTGGAAAGCGGGCAGCTGTAGGGCATTGTCTTAACCACGGATGAACACAGACAATCACGGACTTCCTTTTTTCCGTGCCAGTCCGTGTTCATCCGTGGTTTTATTTTACCTCGGACAAACACGGACTATCACGGACTTTCTTTTTCCGTGCCAGTCCGTGTTCATCCGTTTTTTTCGTTTTGGCGGATTTGAGGTGGATAGACAGCAAGGTTTAAATTGGTAAAAAATATTGACAAAATCGCCAATTTTGCGAGTGTTTTGTAAATTGTTGAAAATCAGCAGTTTGAAAAATGCCCGAGGTTTGACGGCAAATTTCAAGGAGAGATTTGCCAATTCTCTCCTCTCAAACTGCCAAATCTCTCCCTGAAATTTGCCGTCAAACTCTTTAGGGGAACAAAAATCCGTTGAAAAATCTTGACAAAACGACCCCGCGCTTCGCTAAATGATAAAGGAAGCGGAAATAATTGTCCGGAACTCCGGAAGGAAGCGGAATATGTAAAAAGCTTATTCGGTCGTTTCGCTGAAAATCACTTGGATGATTGTTTGGCCCACGGCCTGCAGGGTGTGGGGGTCGAGGTGGGCCATGTCGTCGCTGACCGTGTGCCAGGTGGGACCGAAATTGCTCTGTTCGCAATCGGGGTAATAGGGGATGATGTCGATGGTGGGGATTTTCGCAATGTTGTTCACCGGCACATGGTCGTCGGTGATGTGGTTGCCGTTGCTCCTTGGGAAGAAGCTGCCGTATCCGGCGGTTTCTGCCGCCGCCCACACCTTATCGACCACGGAGGGTGCGTAGTTCATCGACAATCCCTCGCGGTAGAAGGCCGCGCCCTGTCCGCCCACCATGTCGAGCAGTATGCCGAACCTTGCGCTATAATCCTTCGGCTCAAGGTTCTCCGCCCAGTATTGTGAACCGAGCGCCCACGAGTTGCCGCTGTCGGGCGCATCGCTCCATTGGGGCACTCCCCAGTCTTCGGCGTCGAAGCAAACGAAGTCCACGCCGATGTTGAGCGAGTCGCTGGCTTGCAAAAGGCGTGCCACCTCCAGCATGACGGCCACTCCCGATGCGCCGTCGTTGGCGGCCATCACCGGCGTCTTCCATTTGGTGGAGTCGGGGTCGTTGTCGGCCCAGGGACGGCTGTCCCAGTGTGCGCACAAAAGGATGCGTGCCGCCAGGTCGGGCTTGTGCTGAGCGATGATGTTGGTGCTGCGCAAGGGCGTGCCGTCGTAGCCGGTGAGCGTCACCTGCTGCATGGTCACCAGGCAACCGAATTGCTCAAACTTCTGCCTGAGCCATTCGCCGCAGAGGTCGTGGGCCTTGCTGTTCATGGTTCGCGGCCCGAAGTCGCATTGCTTTTGGCAATAGGCCATTGCGCTGTCGGCGCGGAACATGGGCCCCACGGGGCGGGGCGTGTTGGTGGTGTCGGCCACGTCGGTCTTGTTGCTCTTGCATGAGCACAGGGTCGTGGTGGCCAGTGCCATGGCAATAATATAAAATAGGTGTTTCATGATTATTTGATTTTCCGTTGCGCGGCAGCCATGAGCCTGAGCCAGTTGCCGCCCCAGATTTTCTCTATGTCGCGTTCGTTGAACTTCCGTTTCATCAATTGCAGGGTGAAGTTGATGAGCTCGGAGCAGTTGGCCAGACCAATGATTCCTCCGTCGCCGTCGAAGTCGGTGCCCAGTCCCACGTGCTCCACGCCCATGATTTTTATGGCGTGCTCCAGGTGGTTCATGGCGTCGAGGATGGTGGCTTCGCCCACCTGCCGCAAAAAACCGCCGTAGAGGGTGATGTGGCATAGTCCGCCGGCCTTGGCCAGTGCCCTCAGTTGCTGGTCGGTGAGGTTGCGCGGATGGTCGCACAGTGCGCGGCAGTTGCTGTGACTGCACACGATGGGCGTCTGGCTGATGTTGAGCGCATCGTAGAAACTCTTTTCGGCGGCATGGCTCAGGTCCACGAGGATGCCGTGCTCGTTCATGGCGTTGATGACTTTCTCGCCGAACTGGCTCACGCCGTTGTGGGTGTTGCAGCCCTTTGCCGAGTCGCAGATGTCGTTGTCGCCGTTGTGGCAAAGGGTGATATAGGTGACGCCGCGTTGTGCGAAGTGCTTCACGTTTTGCACGTCGTGGTTGAGGGCCAGGCCGTTTTCTATGGCGAACATGATGCTCTTGCGCCCTTTCCGCTTGTCCTCATAGAGGTCGGAGGGGGTGCGGGCGATGCTGAGGCAACGGCTGTTGCGCTTCACGATTTCCTCTATCTTGTTGAAAATCAGGTCGGCGTAGTCCATGGGGCTCGACACGTCGAAAGGCACTATCTGCGAGAATTGCTCGCCGATTTTCGGTTGTGGCAGGTAGGCGGCCATGGTGACGGCGCTGAGCCTTCCCTCCGACATTTTCTGAAGGTCAACCAGTATGTTTTCGTCGCGGCTGTCGAAAGTGACGCCTTTTGAGAAAAACATGGGCGTGTCGCAATGGGTGTCGAGGGTGACGATGCGTCGGTGGAGGCGCTTGGCCGCGTCGAAGTTGGCGGCCTGTCTGACGAGCCACTCAAACAACGGCAGCCCGCTTTCCAGGCACTCGGGGTGCCATTGCACGCCGAGGATGGGTTTAAATTCGCTGCTCTCGATGGCCTCGGTCACCCCGTCGGGCGACGTTGCCACGACATGGAAGCGCTGTCCGGCCTCGCTGACGGCCTGGTGGTGGAAGCTGTTGACGTAGATGGTTTCTTTGTTATAGATGTCGAAAAGCGCCGACTGGCGGTCGATGTTGATGCTGTGGGTGAGCTCGCCCCTGCCGGCATCCTGGGCATGCTTGATCATGGGTGCCCATTGTGGCTGCTGGGGTGCGTTCCTGTTTCCGAAGAGCTTGGTGCGCTCTTTCGTCACCACGACGCTCTGTTGCTGGCGTGCCTCGTAGATGTCCTGCGCCACCTTTCCGCCCAGTGCCACGGCCAGTGTCTGAATGCCGCGGCAAATGCCGAGGATGGGAATCTGGCGGTCGTAGGCCAGCCTTGTTATGAGCAGTTCGGGAAGGTCGCGCTCCTCGTTGATGCGGTGCAGCTGTGGCGACGGTTCCTCGCCGCTCCACAGGGGGTTGAAGTCGGCGCCGCCGCTGAGCAGCAGGCCGTCGATGTGTTCCAGCGTGTTGGCCAGCACATGTCGGTCGGCCACGGGCGGAATGATGATGGGCGTGCCGCCGGCGCGCACCACCGAGTCGTAGTATCGCTTGCTCAGAGTGGCGTCGCCGTCGTTGAAGTTGCCGGTAATGCCGATGACGGGCTGTCGGTCGGCCTGCGGAAAATGTCGGTAGATGGCGTTTAGGTGTTCCTGAAGGTCAAATGTTTCCATGGTTAAAAACAATAATGGTCTGGGCAGGGGGCGGCACGTGCCTCCCCCTTGCTCCTATTCGCTGAGGTTGATGGGAATTTCGCGTTTCACGCTCTGCTCGAGCGAGATGAGCGTTTCGGTGGCCACCACGCCGGGAATGCCCTGCAACTGGTTGTTGAGCAGGTCCATGAGCTGTTCGTTGCTGCGGGCATACAGTTTGATGAGCATGGTGTAGGGGCCGGTGGTGAAGTGACATTCCACGATTTCGGGAATGTGAATGAGCCTTCCCACCACCTGTTTATACATGTTTCCACGTTCCAGGGTGATGCCCACGTAGGTGCAGATGGAATAACCGAGCGACTTGGGATTGATGTCGAAGCCGCTTCCCATGATGATGCCGTCTTCCATGAGTTTCTGCACACGCTGGTGGATGGCAGCCCTCGAGACGTTACACTCCGAGGCCACGTCCTTGAAGGGTATGCGCGCGTTGGTTGAGAGGATACTAAGGATTTTCTTGTCCAGATTGTCAATTTTCTCCATGATATGGTTGCTATTTTTTGTTGTCTTTCTCAAATGAGTTAGCAAAAATAGCAAAATAAAACGAATTGTGCAACATTTTGCCCGAAAAATCTTGTTTTTCGTGTCAAAATGTTGCACAATAGGCGTTCTTTTGCCCAAAAACGGGGCTTATCTGGTCTTTTTCTTTACAGCGGTGGGGGCTTTCTTTACGGGCACGGGCTTCTTCCCGGCAGCGGGAGCAGCCTCTGTTTTGGGCTCCTCGGCCTTTGCGGGCTCAGCCACCTGGATGTCCACCAGTTCCACGGTGAAGATAAGTGTGCTGAATGGCGGGATTTCCCCGGCCTGGCGTGCGCCGTAGGCGAGTTGCTGGGGGATGAAGAGTTCCCATTTGCTGCCTTTTTTCATGGCGAGCAGTGCCTCTGTCCATCCCGGAATAACCTGTGTGACGCCGAACGACGTGGTTGGCGGCTGGCGTTTATAGCTGCTGTCGAAGACGGTGCCGTCGATGAGCTTGCCTTCATATTTCACCACCACCTTGTCTTCTTTTGAGGGCGAGGGCCCGTCGCCTTCCTCCAGGATGCGATATTGCAGACCGCTGGGTGTGGTCATCACGCCGGGCTTCGTCTTGTTTTCCTCGAGGAACTGCTCTCCGGCCTTCCGTGTGGCTTCAGCCTTCTGTGCGGCTTTTTCCTGCTGCCATTGCCTAAAGAGGGGAGAGGCCTTCTGAGGTGTTGACAGGATGCTGTCGGCGTAGAGTCCGTCGCGGAAGCCCCTGTAGAAGAGTTCCTTGAGCATTTCGCCCTCAAATTCTTCCTGTACGCCCTTGAACATGCGGTTTTTCACGATGTCGGCCACCTGCAGTCCGGCCAGCACGGCCTTCAGCGAGTCGTCGCTGATGTTGGTCATGGCGTTTTCAAACGACTTCAGGAACACGGGCATTTCCTGTTCTTCCACGCCGAAGTTGTTCTTGAGGAAAGGCGTCAGCCCTTCGCACATGGCCATTCCCGACAGATAGCTCAGCGAGTCGGCGTGCGTGGTGAGCACCACGGGCGCCTTGGGCTGCTGCTGTTTTTTCTTGTCCTTTTTTCCGGCATTGGCCGTAAAGAACGAAGCACTCACCACGAGGGTGAGTGCCACGATGATAATTCTTTTCATAGCTTATTTCTCGATGCCGAGCAATTCAATCGTGAAGATAAGTGTTGAGAAGGGTTTGATGGGTGAACCGGGCTGGGGGTTGCCTCCGTAGGCGAGCTGCTGCGGAATGACCACTTCCCATTTGCTTCCGACGGGCATGTGTGTGAGAGCCTCCTTGAATCCGGGCACCACCTGGTTGACGTTCATCTTGACGGGTTCGCCGCGCTTGATGCTGCTGTCGAACACGGTGTCGTTGATGAGCTTGCCCTCATAGTGTACGTTCACCTTCGAAGTGTCGGTGGGCACGGGGCCGTTGCCGACCTTGAGGATTTTGTAGAGCACGGTGCCCTTCACGTCGTCGTTGCCCACCTTCACCGAGCAGTCAATCTTGCCCACGCCTTCCTGGCTGCCATACTTGGCCTGGAAAGCCTCGCCCTCCTTGAGCACGTCGGCATAGAGGGATTTCTTCACCTGGTTGAGCAGGCGGTCGGCGTTCATGCCGGCATCCTCAGCATCCTTGAACACGTCGCTCTTTCCAAGCAGGTTGGCCATGATGCCCACGATGTAGTTGTTGGCCGAGAGGTTCTTCGTGCTGTCTTCGCCGAAGACCATGCGGCTATAGCCTTCGTATTGTTGTCCGTACTGCATGCCGAGGAGCACGCCGATGTAGTAGGCGCGTTCTTTCTTGTTCTCTTTCGAGGTGAAAGCGTCGAGCATGCCCTTGGCCATTTCGTCCATGTAGGCGGTGTCGAGGTCAAGCTGTTGGGCAAGCATGCCTTTGTTGAGGTTGTAGGTGGAGGCCATGCCGATGGCATAGCTCAGGGAATCGACGTCGCTCTTCAGGTTGGCCTTGGGAGCGGACTTGCCACAGCCGAAGAAAGCGGCGGCCACAATAGCCATAACGGCTACAAATGCAAATTTTTTCATTGTTGTTTTTTATTATTTTTGGGAATTATTTACGGGGTTGACGGTTTTATTAAATCACCTTGAGCAGCTCAACGTCGAAGATAAGTGCTGCATAGGGCGGAATGCTGTTGCCGGCACCGCTGGGGCCGTAGGCCAGCAGGTAGGGAATGAAGAAACGGAACTTGGCGCCCTCCTTCATGAGTTGCAGGCCTTCGGTCCATCCTGCAATGACGTCTTGCAATCCGAAGGTGGCGGGCTCGCCGCGCTGCACGCTGCTGTCGAACACGGTGCCGTCGATGAGGAAGCCCTCATAGTGGCAGCGCACGCTGTCGGTGGCCAGGGGCTGCCGGCCGTTGCCCTCGCGGAGCACCATGTATTGCAGTCCGCTCTTGGTCACCTTCACGCCCTCTTTCTTGGCGTTCTCGGCCAGGTATTGCTCTCCGGCCTCCTTGGCGGCCTTGCCTTTCTTCTCGCGCTCGGCGTTCAGTTTCTGCTCCTGCTGGTGGAAATATTGCTGCACAATGCGCTGCGCCTCACGGTGGTCCACTTTCAGCGGGTTACCGTTGAGCACGTCGCGGATGGCGGCTGAGAAATCGTCGATGTTCAGGCCCTCGATGTTCATCTGAGCCAGTTGCTGGCCGATGCCTAAGCCCAGGCCATAGCTAAGTTTGTCCATGATGATAAAATATATAATGTGTAAAAGCGGTGCAAAAGTACTACATTTCTATGACATTACGATGACAAAATGCAAAAAACTTGCACTTTTAGCACTTTTTTTCTTTCTCTCCGGCGTCGTGGAGTGATTTTCAGTTGGGTAAAACCATGAAAAATCTTTACATTTTCGGCATTTTTCGACCGTCTTTCGTAAGTTGTTGATTATCAATGACCTTGAAGCAGTCGTAAGCTTTGCCCTCAAATCTCGGGCCGAAATCTACAAATTTTCTCCCCGAGAATTGGCAAATCTCTCCCCGAAATTTGCCGTCAAACCTTTTGGGGTGCATCAAAAATCATGAAAAATCTTTACAAAATCGCTTCGCCTCGTTTTTTAATTTTTGTTAATTCTGCGGCTAAATGTCGTTTTGCGCCATTTTTCTTTTACCTTTGTCCTCGAAATCGTTTTGCACGGTTTCCTGACTTATTTACTGAAAACTTTTACAGAACCAATGGAGAAGAGAAAGAAAATGGTGTTTCTCACCGGCGCGGGCATGTCGGTGGAGAGCGGACTGAGAACGTTCCGCGACGCCGACGGCATGTGGGAGAATTACCCCGTGGCCCGCGTGGCCACACACGAGGCGTGGGAAGACGACCCCGTTTATGTGAACAATTTCTATAACATGCTGCGCAAGAAGCTCATAGAGGCCAAGCCCAACAAGGGCCACGAGCTGGTGGCGAAGATGGAGGAACGCTACGACGTGGTGGTGGTGACGCAAAACGTTGACAACCTGCACGAAATGGCCGGTTCCACCAACGTGGTCCACCTGCACGGCGAGCTGATGAAGGTGTGCTCGAGCCGCGACGTTGACGACCCGCGATACATCCGCACGCTGAAGGCTCCCGACCTCACCGTGGCACCTGGCGAGAAGGCCGGCGACGGCTCGCTGCTCAGGCCCTATATCGTGTTCTTCGGCGAAGGGGTGCCCAACATCTCACTGGCGGCCCAGCACGTCATGGAAGCCGACATCCTGGTCATCATCGGCACGTCGCTCGTGGTCTATCCCGCCGCCGGCTTGCTGCAATATGCCAGCCCCGGCACGCCCGTTTATCTCATCGACCCCAACCAGGTGACCAGGCGCTCCGGCGTGGAGCACATTCAGAAAGGTGCCTCCGAGGGCATGAAGGAACTTTGCCGCAAGCTCCTGGAGCCGTAAACGCGCAAAGCCTTTCCCCCCCGGCACCGAAAACTATAAAAAAGATGAAAATCAACAAACAAAACCTCTACCAGGAGGTCCACGACTACCTGCTCATCCTGGTGGGCCTTGTAAGCTACACCATTGGGTGGGTGGTCTTTCTTTTGCCAAACAAGATTGCCACGGGCGGTGTGCCCGGCATCTCGAGCATCCTCTATTGGGCAGACGAGGTGCCCGTGCAGGCCACCTTCTTCGCCGTGAACGCCGTGCTCCTGTTGCTCGCCCTGAAAATCCTTGGGCTGAAATTTTGCCTGAAGACCATCTACGGCGTCGTGTCGCTTACCATCATCCTGTCGCTGTTCCAAAGCTTGGTGGGCGACATGCACCTGTTGCGCGACGAGCCTTTCATGGCCGCCGTGCTCGGAGGATGCTTCTGCGGCATCGGCATAGGGATGGGGCTGAGCTGTAACGGCTCGTCGGGAGGAACCGACATCGTGGCGGCCATCATCCACAAATACAAGGACATATCGCTGGGACGCATCATCCTGATGGTCGATTTGCTCATCATCACCTGCTCATACGTAGTGCTCCGCGACTGGGAGCGCGTCATCTACGGATATGTGGTGCTTTTCATCTCTTCTTTCGTCGTTGACCAGGTGGTCAACTCGGCACGTCAGAGCGTGCAATTCTTCATCATCTCCGACAAATACGAAGACATCGGCCACGCCATCAACACCGGGGCCCACCGCGGCTGCACCGTGGTGAACGCCACGGGCTTCTATAGCGGTCGCGAAACGAAAATGCTTTTCGTATTGGCAAAGAAGAGCCAGAGCCACCTCATTTTCCAAATCATCCACGAGATGGACCCCAACGCCTTTGTGTCGCAAAGTGCCGTCATCGGTGTCTATGGCGAGGGCTTCGACCGCTTCAAGGTGAAGTCAAACAAGAACTTTGCCAAGCGGAACGAGCAAATCAACCGTGAACTTTAGGCCGGGAAAGGAAGAAAAGGACGAAGTACACCACCACGCCCGTGACAAGGCCGGCAAGGGCGTCGATGACGTAGTGCGCCTGAATGTAAACCGTGGCAAGGCACAACAGCACAAACAGGGGCAGGAGGAGGAAGAACAGGCGGCGGTTGCCGCAATGCCACGAAAGGAGCATCAGCACCGTGGAAATGCCGACATGACTGCTGGGAAAAGCCGCCGTAGGACGTTCGCCGGCGGCTTTCGCATCTTCCACCAGCCCGTAGAAAAAGCCTTCGTCCCAGCCAGGGGAAGGCAGGCACAGCTGGTTGGTCTCAAAATAATGGCCCAAGTTGGGGAACACGCCGGCGGAAATGTCGTTCACCCCCACGGCACAATAGTAAAAAGTGGGCCCGGCCACGGGGACGAAGATGAAAACGATGTAATAAATGAAAAAGGCCGCAAGGATGATGAACGCCGCACGGAGAAATTCGTCGTAACGGCGTACAAAATAAAACATGGCCACCAACGCTATCATCGGGTAATAGGAAGCGTAGCCCAGGTCCATCAGCTCGCTGAACCACGGCCACGGGCACGACTCGTGGAAGAGTAGTGCGGGCTGGCAACCGAAGAGCTGTTGCTCATAACCGGCAAACACATGGTCGAGGTTGGGAAGGATGCGGTTCAGCTCGTAAGTGTCGGGATACCACCACGACAGCAGTGCCATCTGCAGGACTGCCCGCGCCAGGCGGAAAAAGCGGCACGGAAGCATGCGATAGACGACGTAGAGAGCCGCCGTGGTGAACACGATGCGCACACGGCCTGCCACCATTTCGTCGGCATTGTGAAGGCGCAGGGAGCTGAAAAAAATAAGCACCAGGGTGAACACCAGATAGGCCAGCACCACCCATTCAAAGGCAAAAAGGCCCTTGAACGGTTTTTTCTCTATGCGGAACAGTTCTTTCAGGAATGACATGATGCTTCTTGGCGGCTGGCCGCCTTTTTTTTGTTCTACAACCAGCCCTGTTGGCGGTACCAGGCAATGGTTTCCTTTACTCCGCGCTCCAGCTGGTAGCGGGGGACGAAGCCCAGCTCCCGGCGTGCGTCGCTGATGTCGCACCGCCAGTTGCGTTGTTTCAGAATGTGATACTTGTCGTTGTTGAGGGCGCTGATGGAGCCCGTCAGGCGTCCGGTCAGTTCCCCGACGGCCGTGGCCACGCGCAACACCCAGAGCGGAGCCTTGATGCGAAGGCACCAGGGATGGCCCAGTTCGGAAATGATGAGGTCGCTGAACGCCGTGCTCTGATAGACTTCGCCGTCGGAGAGAAAATACTTCTTTCCGACGCAATCGCGCCATAAGGCCAGGAATACGGCCTGCACCACGTCTTTCACATAAACGAACGTGATGTCCTGCCGCCGGAATCCCACGGCGAAGTCGGTGTGGCGGCTGATGCTGCGGGCCATGAGAAAATAGTCTTTCTCGCGCGGACCATACACGCCGGTGGGCCTGAGCATCACCCAGGGCAGCCCGTCCACAGCCTCCAGCGCCTGCTCGGCTTGCAACTTGCTTCGCCCGTAGCCGGTGTTGGGCCGCGGGGTGTCGGAAGGAAGGATGTCGGTGTGGGGCACTTCTTCGCGCACGGCGCCGAAAATGCTCAGGCTGCTCAAGAATACCAGCCTGAGCAGTTGCGGTTGCGTTTGTGCCACGGCCTGGGCCAGATGGCGTGTGCCCTCGGTGTTGACGCGGAAGAAATCCTCCTGGTGAAGGGTCTTCGTAACGCCGGCGGCATGCACCACATAGTCGAACCTGTGGGCAGAAAGTTGCTCACGGAGCCGGTCGGTGTTGCCAAGGTCGAGCTCAATGAAATGGATGCGCGGGTCGCCGAGCCATTGCCGCGAGCTGCTCTTTCTCACCGCCGCCCACACGTCCATTCCCCTGTTGAGGGCCTCTTCCACGATGAAGCTTCCGATAAATCCCGACGCGCCGGTGACGAGGATGGTTTTCCCCTGCATCGACGGCTCACCCCCCTGCATGCTCATTCCTTGAATGCCGCCTCCTCGGCAGCAGCTATGATGTCCTCGCGTGAAGGTCCTTCCGAGGTGATGTCCGAGAGGTCGAACTCATCCTTCTCGGCCGCTTTTTTCTCCGTGGGCCGGCTTGCCGTTTCGGGTTCGTCGGTGCCGTCGAAGCGTTCCAGTTTTGCGGCCTTCTGCTTTTTCGGCTTGACCTGCGGCATGGGGTGGGGGGCCGAGTCCTGAATGAAGTTGGTGGGCGTGGGCTCGTCGGTCACGGGAACGGCGGTGGTGGGCACCTCGTCCATGCGTGTGCGCTCCGACTTTGCGGCAAACACCTTGTCGATGAATTGCGGTTCCTTCCTGAGCCGTTGCAGGGTGAGGCGCGACGCATTTTGTTGCGCCTCTTTCTTGCTATAGCCGTCGCCTTCCTCGCCGAGCACGGTGCCTTCCAGCACGGCCTGGTAGGTGAACTTCGGGCTGCCGTTGCTCTCGGCCTCTTGTTTTATCAGCCTGAAGTCGAGTTTCACCTTGTTTTTCTGGCTCCATTCAATGAGTTTCGACTTGAAGTTCACCTCCTTGAATGCCACCTTGTCGATGTTGATAAGCTCCTTGAGGATGCGTTTCTCCATGAACCTCATGCAGGCGTCGTAGCCGCGGTCCAGGTAGATGGCGCCCACGAGGGCCTCGAAGGCGTTGCCGCCCACGTAGCTGTTGTGCGAATTGCCGTGGCCGTTGCTCACGATGAGCTGGCTGATGCCCATTTCCTTGGCCAGCCGTCCCAGGGTTTCGCGTTGCACGATTTTCGAGCGGGTGTTGGTGAGGAAGCCTTCTTTCTTTCCGGGGAAATGCTTGAAGACGATGTGCCCCACCACTGAGTCGAGCACGGCGTCGCCGAGAAATTCCAGCCGCTCGTTGTTCACCGGCTTGCCTTTCTCCTTGTGCCCCAGGCTCTTGTGCATGAGTGCCTGCTGGTAGAAGTGTATGCTTCTGGGGTAGAAGCCAATGATTTTGCGCAATGACAAATAAAGCTCCTTCTCCTTGCGGAAAGGGAGCCTTATGATGTCCACGAGGTCGTTCATCTTCATGTTGTGGTCGTGAAAGTGTGTTGACGGCAGGCCGCAAAGCCGCCGCCGTTATTCTGCATACTTCTTGAAGACGACACAGGCGTTGTGGCCTCCGAAGCCGAAGGTGTTGCTCATGGCGGCCCTCACGGTGCGCTTCTGTGCCTTGTTGAAGGTGAAGTTGAGGTCGTAGTCTATCTCCTCGTCGCGGTCGTCGTCGGCGTGGTTGATGGTGGGCGGCACGATGTCGTTCTTCACGCTGAGCACGGCCACCATGGCCTCCACGGCACCGGCGGCACCGAGCAGGTGGCCGGTCATGGACTTCGTTGACGAGATGTTGAGCCGGTAGGCATGTTCGCCGAAGACCTCCTTGATGGCCTTGGCCTCCGAGATGTCGCCCACATGTGTCGATGTGCCGTGCACATTGATGTAGTCGATGTCCTCGGGCACCATTCCGGCATCCTCCAGTGCGGCCTCCATCACGAGCTTGGCTCCCAGTCCTTCGGGATGCGAGGCGGTGATGTGGTAAGCGTCGGCGCTCATGCCCTCGCCCACCATTTCGGCGTAGATTTTCGCACCGCGTGCCCTGGCGTGCTCCAGTTCCTCCAGGTTGAGGCATCCGGCACCCTCGGCCATGACGAATCCGTCGCGGCTGGCGCTGAACGGGCGGCTGGCACCGGCGGGGTCGTCGTTGCGCGTGGAAAGGGCCTTCATGGCGTTGAAACCGCCCACGCCGCAGGCGCAGATGGCGCTTTCGGCACCTCCGCCCACGATGATGTTGGCCTTGCCCAGGCGAATCAGGTTGAAGGCGTCGGCAAGGGCGTTGCTCGACGAGGCGCAGGCCGACGTGGTGGCGTAGTTGGGCCCGTGGAAGCCGAAGTGGATGGAGATATGGCCGGCGGCGATGTCGCTGATCATCTTCGGAATGAAGAATGGGCTGAACTTCGGTCCCTGCTCCTCGTTGCGGCCGTAGTATTTCACCTCGTCCTCGAAGGTACGGATGCCGCCGATGCCCACGCCGTAGATGACGCCGATGCGGTCCAGGTCCTCATGCTCCAGGTCGAGGCCGCTGTCGCCAACGGCCTGGATGGCACTGATGAGGGCCAGCTGTGTATAGCGGTCGAGCTTGCGCGACTCCTTCCGGTCCAGATAGTCGTTCACGTTCAAGCCCTTCACCTCGCAGGCGAAATGGGTCTTGAAGAGCGACGTGTCGAAGCTTTTGATGAAGTCGGCACCGCTGACGCCCGCAAGCAGGTTCTGCCACGTCTCTTCAGGCGTGTTGCCAACGGGAGTGACGGCGCCCAGCCCGGTCACCACTACTCTTTTCAATTCCATAATATATATATATAAACGAAAAATGAAGAACGGAGTGTCTTCGTTCTTCATCTTTCACTCGTTTTCAGAAATTATTTGGAGTTCTCCTCAACATACTTGATGGCATCGCCCACGGTCTTGATGGTCTCGGCCTTGTCATCAGGAATGGAAACATTGAACTCTTTTTCAAAGTCCATAATCAGTTCAACGGTATCGAGCGAGTCGGCACCAAGGTCGTTGGTGAAGCTGGCTTCGGGTCGTACTTCTTCTTCATCCACACCCAGTTTGTCAACGATAATGGCCTTTACTTTGCTTTCAATTTCAGACATAATTGTAATCTTTAATTTGTTAATAATATTCTATTTTCATTAAAATTCGGGTGCAAAGGAACAAATATAAATTGAATTGTGCAAATTATTTTGCGAAAAAAGCACCCAACCTTGCACATTGCACCCCCAAATGTGCAACTTTTCGGTGCTTTTTTGACATAGATTAACTGTTGGTAGCGTTAACAGCGCCACTTTTCCGCCCAAGAGAGAGGCGTGAGCTGCCCAAGGCGGGAACCGGTCAACGTGCCGTCTGAACTCCAAAAGTCAAGATTGAGGAACTTGTATTCATAATTACTCTTTCAGTCGGATAGCGGCATGGATATAAATCGGTAAAAAATCTTGACAAAACCGCCAATTTTCTTGGGTGTTTTGTAAGTTGTTGAAAATCAGTGGTTTGAAAATCGCCCTTGGTTTGACGGCAATTTTCAAGGAGAGATTTGCCAATTCTCTCCTCTCAAACTGCCAAATTTCCCCCTGGAATTTGCGGTCAAGTCTCTTGGGAAATCCCAAATGCCATGAAAAATCTTGACAAAACCAAGGCGCTTCGCTAAATGATAAATGATTCAAGTGCATGCTTAAGGAGTTTAGGAGTTTAGTAGTTTTCGCGGCTTTCAGCCACGGACAACCCCGGACTGACACGAAATAATTTGATAGTCCGTGAAAGTCCGAGTTCATCCGAGGTTAAAAAAAACTACGGACAACCCCGGACAGACACGGAAAAAAAGAAAGTCCGTGTTCTTCCGAGGTTAAAAAACTCCTTTAAAATTCCCGCTCCGTCACCTTTTTTTTTCTTGTAAAATCATTATTTATAGGTAATCGCGCACAAATTGATGCCCCCTTTCGCAATAAACCGTTACCTTTGCCGCCGGATTTTTCAGTCAGTAAGACAACTACTTATAGCCATTAATCCTAAATTATTAACATAAACCAAAACAATTATGAAGAAAAATTTTACACTGAAATCATTATTGCTCTCGGCATGCCTGATGCTGGGCATGGGCGCGTGGGCACAGACAACTGTGGAGTGGGAATGTATAGAGCGTATCTCCACGGATGACTCCGGCACTTACACCACTAGTGACAGGGCAGGCAACAAATATGCCCTTGCCATCGCCGACCTGAGCGAGGTTGACGGCATTGCGTCCGCCGGAACCGTGACCATTAACTTCATCACCACCATTAACTCGGGCACCCGTTGGCTTATCGGTATCGGCGACAAGGCCACACGTGGCACCACGGCAGGAGAATCATCTAAGGCAGTATATACAACCGAAGGCTTGCTCATGCGCTTCGGAACATCCGACGGTAATTATTTCCGCGTCAATGGCGGCACCAACAACACTGATGCCTTTGGAGTGCCACTCAATGTTGAGGTCACTCTTGACCGCGACCACGGAACATATTCCTACACCATTTCCAACGTGATCGACGAAACGGTTTATTTCCAGGCCAGCGACCTCGAAGCTCCCGTAGCCAACGCCAATATAGTGGAGGCATACTCGTGGGCCAACAACACCTCTATCGACCTCGACCCCGTCAGCGTCACCATTACCGCTTCAGTGGAGGAGCATGCTACTTATACCGTTCTCTATAAAGACGCCAACGACAATGAAATTAAGGAATCCGAAGAGCGCGACGGCATCGTAGGCTCAACTCCGATGCTCCTTGCCAGCGATAAGGACCCCATCCGCATCGACAACATCAAGTACGTCTATGACTACGACGACGCTGCCGACCAGGAAATTGCCAGCGACGGCTCAACAGAGGTCACCGTGTGGTTCACCGTGGCTGATACTTACACCGCTGCGCTCAATTTCGTTGATGAATATGAGAACGTGATTGTGGAAAGCTATGGCGAGACACAGGCCTTTGAGGGCGACCAGGTGACAATTTACTATCCTCACTATATCTTCGACGGCTCCACTTACCTGGTAACCGAGCGCAATGCCGCCGAACCCTACTATGGCAAGAAATTCACCGAGGCCGGCACGCAGGACGTGGCCTACACCACTTCCGACATTGCCTACTTCACCGAGGTTGAAAACATGACATATACGCACCGCTGGGCTGCCGACGGCGGCGTGGTCGGACGTTATTCCAGCGGACGCGCCGTAAGGCTTTACAAGGACAGCTATTGCTACACAGAGCCCATTACCGAGGGCGGAACCTACACTCTGACACTTTGGGCACGCAACCAGTCGGGCTCGCAGACGGCTTCGCTCCCCATCTTCCTGCGCAAAGCCAGCAGCGGCGATTTGTTTGACCTCGGTCTGACCATCGGCGAATGGTCACCAGCAGGCTTCGGAGAAATGACCGTGGAAGGTGTGGAAATTCCCGAAGGATTCCAGCTCGTGCTCAACAACAACACCGAGTGGAACTCGAACCTGGAACTCGACTATCTCACACTGGTGAAGACCGGCGAGAACGCCACATTCCCCATCCCCACCGCCATCCAGGAGGTGAAGGAAAGCACGGCCGACGGCATGTACTACAACCTGCAGGGTCAGCGCGTAAGCCAGCCCCGCCACGGCATCTTCGTGAACAACGGAAAGAAGGTTATCGTGAAATAACCCTCCGCTCATACACATTATATAAATTTAAAGCCCGGCACCATCCGCCGGGCTTTTTTTAATGTTTTTCCACCCTTCATGCACATTAATTCAGATATTTTGATTACTTTTGCACCGTTCTTTACATAAAACCATTTTGAACATGCAACAGCCATTACTCATCTACAACACCCTGCACCGGCAGAAAGAACTTTTCACACCTCTGAACGCACCCAACGTGGGCATGTATGTCTGCGGACCAACCGTCTATGGCGACCCCCACCTGGGGCACGCACGCCCGGCCATCACCTTCGACATACTCTTCCGATACTTGCGCCACCTGGGCTACAAGGTGAGATACGTGAGAAACATCACCGACGTGGGGCACCTGGAGCACGATGCCGACGAGGGCGACGACAAGATAGAGAAAAAGGCGCGACTGGAGCAGCTGGAGCCCATGGAGGTGGCACAATACTACACCAACCGCTACCATGAGGCCATGGACAGCCTCGGAGTGCTCAGGCCAAGCATTGAGCCGCACGCCACGGGGCATATCATCGAGCAGCAGCAGCTGGTGAAGGAAATCATGGACAACGGCTTCGCATACGTCTCCAACGGCTCGGTTTATTTCGACCTGGAGGCTTACAGCCATAAATTCCAATACGGCAAATTGTCGGGGCGCTCGCTCGAAAACGTCATCAACGAGAGCCGCGAACTCGACGGCGCCGGAGAAAAACGCCATCCCTACGACTTCGCATTGTGGAAAAAGGCGTCGCCCGAGCACATCATGCGATGGCCGTCGCCATGGAGCGACGGATTCCCGGGATGGCATTGCGAGTGCACGGCCATGGGGCGGAAATACCTCGGGGCGCATTTCGACATTCACGGCGGAGGCATGGACCTCGTGTTCCCCCACCACGAATGTGAGATTGCACAGGCCACGGCATCGCAGGGCGACGACATGGTGCGCTACTGGATGCACAACAACATGATCACCATCAACGGACAGAAGATGGGCAAGTCGCTCGGAAACTTCATCACGTTGGAGCAGTTCTTCACTGGCAACCACGAGAAGCTCACGCAGGCCTATGCCCCCATGACCATCCGCTTCTTCATCCTCTCGGCCCATTACCGCAGCCCGGTGGACTTCTCAAACGAGGCATTGCAGGCCGCCGAGAAGGGCCTGGAAAGGCTGATGAACGCCATTGGCGACCTGAAGCGCATCAACGCCGCCGAAAAGAGCGACGCGCAGACAGCAAAGGTGGTGGGCTCGCTCAGGCAGAAATGCTACGACGCCATGAACGACGACTTGCAGACGCAGGTGGTCATCAGCCATCTGTTCGAGGCTTGCCGGGTGGTGAACACGCTGCTCGACCACAAGGCCGCCATCAGCGCAGAGGACCTCGGGGAACTCTCGTCAACCATGCGGCTCTTTGCCCACGACCTGCTGGGCCTGCGCGCCGCAACAGGCGGTCAGGCGAATGCCGCCGACGACGGACCCGGACCGCGTGAGGAAGCTTTCGGAAAGGTGGTTGACATGGTGCTGGCCTTGCGCGCAAAGGCAAAGGCAGCAAAGGACTGGGCCACCAGCGACCAGATTCGCGACGAGCTGGCAGAGGCCGGATTCGAGGTGAAAGACACCAAAGACGGCGTCACCTGGAAACTGAACAAATAGCCCTCTCCCCCTGGGACGGTCCCCGCAGGCCGCTTTGTCAACGAATGCGGCCAATATAGCAAAAACAAAAAAGCCCCGCGAAACAACGCTCGTTTCGCGGGGCTTTTTTTGTTGCCGTAACAACTTCCGGAAGTTTTTATTCCTCGCTGAAGTCTTCTTTTCCCACACCGCAGAGGGGGCAAACCCAGTCCTCGGGCAGGTCTTCAAAGGCCGTGCCGGGGGCCACGCCGTTGTCGGGGTCGCCGACTTCGGGGTCATAGACGTAGCCGCAAGTGTCGCAAATGTACTTTTTCATAATGATTTCTTTGATTTAGAAGTTAATAATATTTGGGGTTAATGAGTTGAATGTGAAGCGTTGTTGATGACCTGCTCCAGCTTGTCGGCAACCGCGGCGGGACTGATGGCATGCAGGCAGGCATAGTCGCCGCGACGGCAAGGCTTGTTGCCGAAAATGCTGCACGGACGGCAGGGCAGGTCGGCCTGAAGCACATGGTCGGAAGGCTGTCCATAGCCCATAAAGCCGGCGTAGGGATGCGTGGCACCCCAGATGCTCACAACGGGCGTGGCGGTGAGCGATGCCAGGTGCATGTTGCTGCTGTCCATGGTAAGCATGGCGTCAAGATGGCTCATCAGCACAAGTTCGTCGGCAAGGCCACCCAACTGTCCCGAGGCATTGACGCACTGTGGAAAGCGTTGCTCCCATTGTGCGAAGGCATCCATTTCCGCCTTTCCGCCACCGAAGAGGAAAATGCGGCAGCCGGGACGCCGCTCAGTCAACAGGGCAATCACCTGCTCCGTCAGCTCCGGAGGGTAGGTCTTGCCGGGATGGGCGGCAAAGGGCGCCACCCCAATCCATTCGCCTTCCTTCTGCCTGAAAGCCTCGGGAAGGGTTCCAAGGTCGCCGCCTTCCGGTGGGAAAATCGAACGGAAACGAAGGTCCACGGGATAGCCAAGTTTCTGGAACACCTCGCAATAGTTGTCAATCGACGTGGGCAACTGCTTCATGCGGCGGAAGCGGTTGCTCACCAGCCGCCGCTTCCCGTGGCGGTGCTTGTTGATATGTTCCACGCGGAAACGGCCCAGGTTGAACCTCATCCTGAGATATTCCGAGCGAAGCACATTGTGAAGGTCGGCCACGGCGGTGAAACGCTTGGCCGTCAATCGCCGGTAGAGGCGGTTGAGCCCCTTCACGCCGTGGTATTCCTGCTTCACGTCGGCCTCCATGAAGCTCACGTTGTCGGGCATGTGTTCAAAGAGCGGACGGGCAAAAGGCCGGCTGAGCACGGTGAAACGCACCTTCGGATACTGGCTGGCCAACGACCATACCACGGGCACGGCCATGGCCACATCGCCCAAAGCCGAAAAGCGTATGATGAGAACGTGCTCGCGTTTCATGCCTCAATCACCGACGGTTATTTTCCCTTGTTATAGAGCACCGGATTGGTGGCCGGGTCGTTGTACATTTTCATCTGACGATACACCTTCATGTAGATGCGGCCGGCCTGGATGTCCTCCAGCAGCTGGTCGATGGCCGTGGAGAGGTCCACCTGCTGTTCCAGGAGCACGGCCAGCTTCTCGCGGCAACGCGCCTTGTGCTCGGCGTCGGCGTCGGTGCGCTCGGCCTGCTCACGCATGTGGTAAATCTTCAGGGCCAGGATGCTGAGGCGGTCCACCGCCCACGCCGGGCTCTCCGTGTTGAGGCGCGCCTCGGGCAACGGCGTCACGTCGCTGTAAAGCTGGCGGAAGTAGCTGTCAATCTGCTCCACCAAGTCCGTGCGGTCCTGGTTCGAACGGTCGATGCGCCGCTTCAGCTGAAGGGCCTCCACGGGATTGATGTGCGGGTCGCGGATAATGTCTTCATAGTGCCATTGCACCGTGTCGATCCAGCACTTCAGGTAAAGGCGGTTTTCTATCGAACCCCGCTCATAAGGGTTGTTGATGGGTGTGTCGATGTTGTCCTTGATATGGTAATCAAGGATGGCTTTGTTGAAAATCTCGTTGCAGAGTTGTGTAAATGACATGCTTTCGTTCGTTTTTTTATTTCTTTGCGCAAATATAGACATTTATTTTGAATTGACAAACATTTTCGCACAAAATTCTGCCCCGCCCCGCCATTTCCATTTTTTTGCCGCCCAACAATCAACGCCCCGCACCCCATGCCCACGCCCCGGTTTCTTTCGCAAATTAGCCTATTATTGGTGGTTCATCAGCCAGGCGAAGCCCTTGGCTGTTCTTTCGTCGGGGTGCTGGAAGTGGTTGCCGACATTCCATTCCAGAGTGGTGTTGACGGCCTGGGCGGTCAGCAGGTCGTGTTGGCGGCGGATGTTGTTGCCTACCTGGGCCATCACGACATTCCGCGTCTTTTCCTCCTTGTCGCCGAGGCTGAGATAGACGGCCGGGGCGAAGGGCCTGTGCGCCAGGGCATACTCCATCCACCGAGGGTACCATACTGAAGGCGATACGGCCGCTATTCCGTTGAACACCGGTGATTGATAGGCCGCCCAGAGTGCAAAGAGCCCTGCCAGGGAATATCCGCCCAAGAGGCAGGGCATGGTGTCTTTATGGTACAGCCCCGCCTGTTCGAGTTGCGCCATCAGCTCTCCCTCGATGAAGGCGAGCGTGGCAGGGGCCCCGTCGCCAAACGGCGTCTTTCCGAAAACGGCCGGAGCGGACCATGGCGTGAGCTCGCGTTGCCAGTCCTTTATCTGAAAGGCCACGAGCGTGAAGGGCCTTCGTGCCAACGACCGTATTGTTTCCACTTCTTGGTCGAGCACCTCCCGTTCGTGTTCGTCGGTGGGTTGAATCAGCAGGCATTCCGGCCGCTCAGACTTGTAAAGGGTGCAGGTCCTGCCAGCGGCCAACATGGTGTCTTTCTTCATATTATATATAAATAATGTTGCAAATGTAGTGAATTCTGATGATTATTGTCTAACTTTGTGGCGTAATTTGAGAATTATCAGTAAAAAAACTCCTGAACTTCATATAATTATTGACTTATGGCATATACAGACCGTTTCAAACAATCTGACGACGACCGTCGCGAAGAGCTTGTCCAGCGGATAGAGCGCTCGTTGAAGACACTTACCCTTCAGGAGCTGGAAGCGCTCTATTACGACATGTCAACGAAGAACTACATCAACGAGCAATAGAGTAAAAATTGAAAAGTTGAAAAGGGTGTAAAATTCGTCGCCGTTGTTTTCATCTCAAAAAAAATTAGTGTTGAATTACAATTTTTTTTGTACTTTCACGGAATATTATTACCTTTGCACTCGAAAACGAAGGAATTTGTTATGGCAGAAGAATTAAAAGGTTATCAGCCGTCGGCCCAGACCAGCCGCCGCCGCGCCCAGGACAAGAAGCGCTATGGCTACGGCAACAACAAGAGTGAGCGCGTGCAGCGCTTGTTTTTCTGGCTCGTGGCCGCCGTGGCCGTCATTGTGCTGGCCTTGTGCGTGGTGATATATTTTCTTGACACATAGCTTTCCCACGTAAGGCGACATTGCACGGTGGCTTGGCACCCGCGCCCCTGTATATGGGAATGAACCCGTATGCAGGGGCGCGGTGCGTTTTTTTTTGTAAGGTCAGATGTTGTTGAACTCGTAGTAGTGGTAGTCGTGGAGCACCTTGTAGAGGAACCGCTCGTCGCTCAGGTCGGAGTTGACGGCCAGCACCTGCTTCACCTTCTCGGCCAGCAGCGAGATGCGCTCGGAGCGGTCGGCCGACAGGGGCTCCAGGGTGTTGGTGATAACCTGCGCCTGCGCCTCCGACAGGTCGGCAGCCTGCGGGAAGGTGGGTTTGTAGTCGTCGGTGAGGTAGGAATATTCCTCAAGGTTCAGCCGCCACGACTGTTGCTGGTTCTGCTTGATGACCATGGTTCCGGCGGCCATGTCGCCGAATCGCTGCGAGCTCTTCGTGGCCATGATGGGAATAAGCCCCATGAATCCCAGCATGGGCCCTTCCACCAGGAAGAGCAGCCAGCGCAGGAGGAAGTCGCCGATGCCTGGCATGGAGCCGTCAACCTTCACAACGCGCAGGTCCAGGAAGAATTTTCCGGGGCTCTGGCCGTTGTTGAACACCTCCCACAGCAGGTCGTAGGTGAGCATCGGTACATAGAAGATGAATGCGAAGACAACGCGCGCGTTGTCGCTGATGTTCATATTGGCAAAAAACACCAGCGTTGCCACCAAGTAGATGAACAGAATCACCATGTCGATGATTTTTGCCCGTATGCGGTCCCACACACTGGCCGGCACCTGGCTGATGCGCACAAACTGTCCGGTAACGATATTTGAATAGGCCATGAAAATGGGTCTTTTTGTTCTTTCGGCTGCAAAAATACATAAAAAGAATGAATTTAATGGCTTGGGGGCGGAAAAACTGATGATGGGGGGGAGGTTTTTCTAGACTCTCTAGATATTCTAGAGTCTTTAGATTTTCTAGATTTTCTAGATTTTCCAGGCCAAAAGGTTCGATTTTGGGGGCCGGAAAGGTGGGTAGTGGAAGGGGGTAAAATTGGTAAAAAATATTGACAAAAGTGGCAAAATTTTGCCGGTTTTGCAAGTTGTTGAAAATCAGCGGCTTGCAAACCCCTTTGGTTTTGGCCGCAAATTTCGGGGAGAGATTTTGAAGATTGAGAGGAGAAATCTTGAAGATCTCTCCCCGAAATTTGCGGTCAAACTCTTTCGAGGGACCAAAAAATCATGAAAAATCTTGACAAAAGGAAATGCGCTTCGCTAAATGACAAATGCGCTTCGCTAAATGACAAATGATAAATGATAAAGCCGGCTGCTTTTTTCCTTTTCCCCTTTTCAATTTTTCCCCTTTTAAAATTGTGTGGTTCGACATTTTTACACCAAATAACGACAGATTTTAACTGAAAGACCATTGTTTCATAAAAAAATTGAGTACTTTTGTAGGTGAATTTAAAATGTAACTCAACTTTCTCAAGTTGATGTAGTTCAGGAGTTACAGGAGTTCAGGAGTTCAGACAATACTTCCAACCTCTGCAAACTGACGAATAGGGAGCCTTCAGGACTAATGTCTGAACTCCTGTAACTCCCGAACTCCTGTAAC
>JAFVHN010000073.1 GCA_017474515.1 Prevotella sp.
GCTCAGCAGACCGCCTACAAGACTTTTGTTTACACGAGCGATGAGCTTGCCAACGAAATCAGCAGGATGAACGGCGAGCGCGATGCCTCGCGCGGTTATCTCGGCGACCTGTTCAACGCCACGAAGGGTTCGGCCAAGGGCATTGCCTCGGGCTATGTCACCTCGTTTTTCGACCTGGGCATCAACGCCGTGGGAGCGCTGCTCACCCAGAACTCGCGCCGCAAGGCCCAGTGGGAGGAGGTGGTGAAGAAGGAGAACGTCTATCAGACCGTCATCAACTCGGTGTCGGAGATGAACGACTTCTACGACGACACTTCTTTCGACGGCGCCATGGACCCCAAGGGCATGCGTTTCGACGGCATCGGCTGCCTGCGCACCGAGGGCCGCGACACCATGTTCTACATTTCGTGCCACATCGACCGCACGAAGCTCCACCGCATCATCAACCACTCGAAGTTTGAGCTGGTGCTCGACACGCTCATTGTGAGCCCTGAGCACTCCAACCTTCCCAACACGCAGCTGGCCATTCCTTTTTCTTTCAAGGACCGCAAGAATTTCACCCTGTCGATGGACATTGCCATCACGTCGTCGTGGATGAACGAAATAGTGCAGCTCCAGCAAAACCAGGAGCTGGGCCGTTTCAACATCAACATTCCCGTTGACCAGAAGATGCTCGACGGCAAAGGTTTCTTCCGCTATGTGCGCCATGGCGACGATGCCCCGCGCTACAAGGTTACCGGCGAGTGCTTCATCGTGCCGCGCTCCTACATGGGTTTCCGCGACGACAAGGACAATTTCAAGGACTGCTGGGGGACGGGCGAGTACAAACTTTCCATCACCATCAAGGAAACGTGCGATGTCACCGAGCAGTACCGCGCACAATGGAAAGAGGACTACAAGCACCGCAAGCAGCTGGCCAAGGCCGGGAAGAAGAACAACCTCATTGAGCAGAGCTGGCAGATGATTTCCACGCAGAAATGGGATGAGCTGGCCCAGTCGTGGGTCATCACCACGCTGAAGGCCCCCGTCAGCAAGATTTCGTCGGACGTCATCAACGGGCTGGGACTGGATGATTGATAGCCATGCGATTGCGCCTGTTGACTTTCCTCTGCCTTGCGTCTTTCCTTACGGCCTTTGCCCAGCGTGAGGCGCCGGCCGACAGCCTCGACCGGGAGGCCGCCGAGTGCTCGCTTTCGGGCGACGACGGCGAGGCGGTGAGGCTTGCCCGCGAGGCCGTGGCCCTGAGGGCCGCCCAGGAGGGTGAACACACGTCGGCCTACGCCCGTTCGGCCGGCCGGCTGGCAAAATACCTCTCATACATTGGGCGGCAGAAAGAAGCCATAGAGTGGGGGACGAAGTCGCTGGCCGTCACCGAGGAATTGTCGGGGACGGAGAGCGCCGATTATGCGCAGGGCCTTTCCGACATGGCCGGTTACCATTCGCGCAACGGCAACTATCAGGAGGCGCTGGCACTGGGCACACGGGCCATGGACCTCAGGCTAAGGCTCCTGGGGCCCGAGCATCCCGACTATGCCCAGTCGCTCAACAACCTGGCGCGCTATCATTCCTATCTTGGCAATGTCATGGAGGCCGTGAGAACAGGGCGCAAGGCCGTGGAATTGAAGGAGAAGATTTCGGGAAAGAACAGCCCCGACTATGCCCAGTCGGTGAGCAACCTGGCCGGCTATTTGTCGCGAATGGGCAACTACGGCGAGGCCATACGGTTGGGACAAGAGGCCCTGCACATTCGCGAAAGGGTGCTCGGAAACCATCATCCCGACTATGCCCAGTCGCTCAACAACTTGGCCAAATACCATTTTTTCCTTGGCGACTATACCGAGGCCATCGCCTTGGAACAAAGGGCTTTGGCCATCCGCGAGGACCTCTATGGCAAGCAACATCCCGAATATGCCACGGCCCTGGCCAACCTTGCCGACTATTATCTGAAAACGGGGAGCACCGCCGATGCCCTGCGTTGTGCCGGCGAAGCTTTGCAGATACGGGAGGCCGTGGTGGGCGACCGCCATCCCGACTATGCCGAGTCGCTGGCGGGCCTCGCCGAATGTCATTTCGCCAACGGCAACGTGGCCGAGGCCGTGGCTTTGCAAGAGCGGGCGCTGGCCTTGCAACAACAGGTGCTGGGCGAGGAACACCCCTCCTTCGCCCAGTCGCTTTGCAAAATGGCGGCCTATTATTCCGCCAATGGCCAGCAGGAGCAGGCCGAGGCCTACGCTTTCCGGGCCACCGGCCAATATACGAAAGTCATTCTGAACACCTTTGCCGACCTCACCTCTGCCGAGCGCGACCTCTATTGGATGAAGGTGAAGCCCTGGTTCACCCGCACCATTCTCCAACTGACCGAGCAACACCCCTCTGCCAAGATGATGGCCGGGGCCTACAACGGCACCCTCCTGGCCAAGGGCCTGCTCCTGAAGAGCGAGCAGGAAATGGTGAGCCTGCTCATGGAAAGCGGCGACAGCGTGGCCGTGGGTGCCTATCGCCGGTTGCAGGCCGACCGTGCGCTTCTGCTCAGGCTCTTTGAAACGCCGCGCGGGGAGCGAATGCTCTCCACCGACTCCCTTCAACGGGTCATTACCAAACAAGAGCGCAGGTTGGTAAAGCGGTCGAAGGCCTACGGCAGCTATACGGCGCCGTTGCGCGTGGAATGGAACGACATCGCGCGGATGCTTCGTCCCGGCGACATCGCCGTGGAATTTGTACACTACCCCTCGTCGCTGGGCGAAGGCCGCTATGCCGCCCTGGTTATTGCGTACCAGTCGGCCCATCCCGTGTTCATTCCCTTGATGTCCGACCGCCAGATGGAAGCCGTTTCTCCCAAGGAATATTATACCGGCGGCCGGTTGTCGCAGCTGGTATGGCAACCCCTTGACGATTATCTGAAAAAGGCCAAGCGCGTGTTTTTCGCCCCCGCCGGCGAACTATATAATATAGGTGTGGAGTCGCTTCCGTTGTGGCAGGGCGAAGAAGGCGAGGTGATGTCCGACCGCTGGGACCTCTACCGCCTGTCGTCAACACGCGAGATTGTGCTGTCGCGCGCTAACGGGAAGAACGTTCCGCCACGCTCGGCCACCATCTTCGGCGGCATGCTCTACGATGCCCCGGCTGGTGGCGATGCACAACCGGCCGCCAAGCAGAAAGGGGGTGCCAAATACCTGCCCGCCACGAAGAAAGAGGCCGGGGAGATTTACCGCGATTTCACGGAAAACAACATTCCCGCCAACCTGAACATCGGCGAAAGCGCCACCGAAAAGGCGTTCAAGCAGCTCTCGGGCCATGCCACGGCCATCCTCCACGTTGCCACCCACGGCTTCTACTGGACCGACAGCGAGGTCAGGGAGGGCGGCATGGACAAAAAGCTGCAGTTCCTCTCCATGTATGGCAACCTCGACGATGCCGACAAGGCGCTGACGCGCTCGGGGCTCCTTTTCACCGGTGCCAACCGTGCCCTTCGCGGCGACAGCCTTCAGGGACGGGGCGACGACGGCATCCTAACGGCCAAGGAAATATCGCTGCTCGACCTGCGCGGCCTCCGCCTCCTCGTCCTCTCGGCTTGCCAGACCGGACTGGGAAAGGTCACCGGCGACGGCGTGTTCGGACTACAGCGTGGGTTCAAGAAAGCCGGGGCGCAGACGCTCCTGATGAGTTTGTGGAAGGTGGACGATGCGGCCACGCGCCTGCTTATGTCGCGTTTTTACCACTACCTCATGCAAGGCACCGGCAAGCACGAGGCATTGCGGCGGGCGCAGCAGGACCTGCGAAACATGGACGTGGAAAACGGCGGCAGAAGGAGCCGGCGCGCCATCACTTCAAGAGGAAAGCGGGCACGCCTGAACAGCGTGAAAAAACTCTACAACGACCCTTACTACTGGGCCGCGTTCATCCTCCTTGACGGCATTGAATGATAAGTGAAAAATGCACTTTTTCAAGTGGTGAATGATGAGTGACGAGTGGTGATTGGTGAGTGAAGATTGAAAAATTTGTTTCTGCCTTTTAAACCCTTTGCCCTTTGCTACGTCAACTAAGAAGTTACCTAACATTAATTATTCATTATTACTAAAAATTTAAACAATGAAAAAGTCAATGATTAAGACATGCGCGATGATGCTCGCCATGCTTGCCCTGCCTTTCGCAGCCCAGGCACAGACCAAGTTCCACGACGTTGAAGCCAATGAGGCCACAGGACCGGTAAAGTCGATTGAGTCCTCCGTGATGGGCCAGTCCCAGACCATTACTTTCTCGCAGGACGGCAAGATGACCGGCGGAAACCTGAAGAATGTGGTCTATGATGCTGACGGCTACATCAAGGCGGCTGAAATGGAAGGCTTCCAGGGCATGGAAATGAAGGTGAGCTACAAGTGGGAGAACGGAAAGATTGTGTCGCGCACCATGGACATGGGCGGTGGCCGCTCCTTCACCACCACCATCAAGTATAACGAGAAGGGTGCCCCTGCCTCTGAGTCGATGAACTTCGGCGGACAGGCCATGGAGAATCCCTACACCAACTACAAGTATGACGACCACGGCAACTGGATCAGCCGTACAGGAAGTATGATGGGCCAGGAAATGGAACAGGTCCGCACCATCAAGTACTACGAATAAAGATATAAGTTGAAGCCCACCCTCTGCGGCCCTTTTGAAGGAGCAGGGGTGGGCTTCAATGCTTTTCCCGCATGCTTGCCGCGGGTTCCTTTTTATTTGAATAAAAGGTATTTATGATAAAAAAACTATTGCTGCTTGGCCTGTTGATGCCAAGCCTTGCGTTGCGTGCACAAACCGCGCGGACGTTTACCATGAGCCTGACCGACGACGGCCAGGCTCAGATGGTTTGTTTCTTGCCAGAGAAACCCAGTGGGAAAGCCATCGTGGGCGTTCCCGGAGGAGGCTACTCCGTGTTGTCGAACACCCATGAGGGCACACAGGCCTCGGGTTGGCTGAACAGTCAGGGCATTGCCTACTTTGTGGTGAACTACCGCCTGCCCCACGGTGACCGGACATTGCCCATCGGCGACGTGGAGCACGGCATACGCATTGTGCGCGACTCTGCCGAGGTGTGGCACATCAATCCCCGCGACGTGGGCATCATGGGGTTCTCGGCCGGAGGACACCTGGCCTCGGTGATTTCCACTCATTCCGATTATGCCGTCAGGCCCGATTTCACCATTCTGTTCTATCCCGTCATTTCGATGGATGAGCGCGTTTCGCACGTTTATTCGTGCCGCAATTTCCTGGGCGAGGACCAGAAGAACCCTGCGCTGGTGAAGGATTTCTCAACACAGAATGCCGTGAAGCGCCATCTCACCCCGCCCGCCGTCATCATCATGGCCAACGACGACCGATTGGTGCCTCCGGTGACCAACGGCATCGCCTATTATTCCGCCATGCGCAATGCGGGCAATGAGTGCAGCATGTTCATTTATCCCGGCGGTGACCACGGCTTCGGCTTCGGGCCTTGGTTCCCCTACCACGACCAGCTGCTCACCGACTTGGGCAACTGGCTGAAGGCGCGCAAGACACCGAGTCCCGATGCCATCCGTGTGGCTTGTATCGGCAACAGCATCACCGACGGCCATGGCATCGACATGGCGCCGCAGCACGGTTATCCTGCACAGCTGCAACGGATGCTCGGCGACGGCTATTGGGTGAAAAACTTCGGCGTGAGCGGCAGGACTATGCTCAACCACGGCGATGTCCCCTATACGAACGAAACGGCTTGGCGCGACGCACAGGCGTTTAACCCCGACATCGTCATCATTGCCTTGGGCAC
>JAFVHN010000074.1 GCA_017474515.1 Prevotella sp.
CATCAGCGGACAGCACGTGAACACCCCCGCCAAGGGCGGCATTTACATCAAGAATGGCAAAAAGATTGTGGTTAAATAAAAAGGAGACACAACAATGAAAAAGAATTATATTGCCCCCTCCACTTGGGTTGTTTCGCTCAACCTCTCCAACTCCGTGCTTGACGACAGCCTCCCCTTCGGCAACCACAGCTATGTTGCTGAAGACCCGCTGGCAAGACCCACTGAAATCATTGAGGAGGACGACTCCTACAACATTGGAATTAATCTCTGGGGAGACGACGAGGAAGACGATTACTAACCGGGCGTGGCTTCGGCCACATACGGTAATAAGAACCAAAAATGGAAGTTAGTTATCAGTTTTAATTTATAAGAAAATTTTTTTCATTTAATTTAGTTTATTAGGAGTCTGGGGCCGTTGAGATGATGGCCCCAGATGTTTTTATATGGGTGATATTTCATATTTTCGTCACCTCTCAACTTGTTATTGGCTCAAGAGTTCGGAAATTCTTCGCGAACACGCTGTTTACCATTGTTTTACAACCCTTATCCACTTAGTCCGGCCCAGTCCAAACCGCAAACGACTGCAGTCCAAACCGCAAACGACTGCAGTCCAAACCGCAAAAGGACTGGAGTTTTTTGCCGTCTGGACTGGCAAGATTTGCCGTTTTGGGTGTAATCATGCAAAATCTTACGCTGGTAAGGATATAAAAAAAAGCGCCTCGTTTATCGCAATGGCATTGCGACAAACGGGGCGTTTTGTTGGTTGGAAACCGACAGAATGTCAATGGGGAAAATGACTTTATGTCATGCTCCTCATCTGCATAACCAGGCGTTGCTGTTCCTCCGACAGGTGGTCGGGCAATTTCACCTGGAAGGTTATGATGAGATCTCCCGGCGTGCCGTTGCCACGGTCGTAACCCTTTCCCCGCAACCGCACTTTTGTGCCGTTCTGAGTGCAGGGTTTCACTTTCAGCTTCACCTTCGTGCCGGAATTTAGTTGTAAGATGACCTGCCCGCCCAGCAATGCCGTGTACAAATCAATGTCAACGGTGGCATTCATGTTTCCCGAAGACCGCATGGCGTCGCCGAACCCTCCGAAAGAACTGCCACCCTGCCGCTCTGCCCTTGCCCCGCCGAACAAGTCTTTGAAGAACGAGCTGAAGCCTCCTTCGGTGAACGAACTGAAATCGAAACCGCTGAAGGGGGAACCGCCGTCGGCCCCACCCCATGCTGCTCCGCCCGATTGTTGGCTAAAAGCCTCCGCCTCTTTCCAGTGCTCGCCATATTGGTCGTACTTTTTCCGCTTCTCGGGGTCGCCAATCACGTTATAAGCCTCATTGAGGGCCTGGAACTTGGCCTTGGCCTTAGGGTCGTCGGGATGGAGGTCGGGATGAAACTGCTTGGTGCGCTTCTTGTAGGCCTCCTTCACATCTTTCTGAGGAATGTCCTTGCTAACTCCCAAAATTTTGTAATAATCGATAAATGCCATAATCGCTCCTTTCTTTTTTTATAAACCTGCGAGCAAAAAGTATGCCATGGCATGGGCAAATATGAAATAAAATGTTTATCTTTGCAGCGCATAAAACAACAATATATGAAAAAAATGCTGCTGGCTGGCCTTTTGTTGGCGTGCCTGCCTTTTACTGCAATGGCAAAATCAAAGAACATCAAGTTGCGCATCATTCAGACCAGTGATGTGCACGGCTGCTTATTCCCATACGACTTCATTGAGCGGAAAGCCAAGAACGGCTCCATGGCAAGAGTTATTACATACGTCGACTCCCTGCGCCAGTCATACGGCAACAATCTTTTGCTTTTCGACAATGGCGATATCCTGCAGGGCCAGCCGACGTGCTACTATTGCAACTTCGTGAAACCAGAGATGGAGAATGTGGCTGCCAAGGTCATCAACTACATGAAATACGACGCCCAGACCATCGGCAACCACGACATAGAAACCGGACACGCCGTATATGACAAATGGATTGGCGAGGTGAAATGCCCCATGCTGGGTGCCAACATCGTTGATGCCAAGACCGGCCAACCCTACGTGAAGCCCTACGCCGTCTTTGAGAGACAGGGCGTGAAAATTGCCGTAATAGGACTGCTGACACCCGCCATTCCCAACTGGCTCAACGAAGGGTTGTGGGAGGGATTGCACTTTGAGGAAATGGTTTCGTGTGCCAAGAAATGGGTGAACACGGTGAAGGAAAAAGAAAATCCCGACATCATCATCGGCCTTTTCCATTCTGGCAAAGAGGGCGGTATCGTCACCGACGACTATGAAGAAGACGCCTCGTTGCGCGTGGCAAAAGAAGTGGACGGCTTCGACCTTATTCTCTATGGCCACGACCACACCAGGCATGCTGAGGTCATAACAAACAATGCCGGCAACAAGGTTGTTTGCCTCGACCCGTCGTGCAACGCCCTGATGGTGAGCGATGCCCAAATTGAGATTACGAAGAAAGGCCGCCGCGTGGTGGAAAAGAAAGTTACCGGCGACATCGTCAACATCTGCGGAAGAGACATCGACAACAGATACATGGCACACTTCCAGGCCGACATCGACAGCATCAACGCCTACGTGAACAGGAAGATTGGAACCTTCAAAAGTACCATCTACACACGCGACAGCTATTTCGGCAGCTCGGCCTTTTGCGACTTCATCCACAACCTGCAACTGAAGATTACCGGTGCCGACATTTCGCTGAACGCCCCGCTCACCTTCGACACAAGGATTGAAGCCGGCGACGTGCATGTGAGCGACATGTTCAATCTCTACAAATACGAGAACCAGGTCTATGTGATGCTCTTCACTGGCGAGGAAATTCGCAAGGCCCTTGAAATGAGCTACGACCAGTGGGTGAACACCATGAAAAGTCCCGACGACCACATCATGCTGATGAACGACGATGCCCGCGAAGACAAACAACGCTTCGGGTTCAAGAACCTCGCTTTCAACTTCGACTCGGCGGCCGGCATCGACTACGAGGTGGACGTGACAAAACCCGACGGCCAGAAAGTACGCATACTAAGAATGAGCAACGGAGAGCCGTTTGACCCGAACAAAACCTACAAGGTGGCACTCAACAGCTATCGCGGCAACGGCGGCGGCGAACTGCTCACCAAGGGTGCCGGCATTCCTCAGGAGCAATTGAAAAGCCGCATTATCTACGAAAGCGAGCGCGACCAGCGTTTCTACCTGATGAAGGAAATTGAAAAGGCCGGCGTGATGGATCCCAAACCCAACAACAACTGGCGCTTCGTGCCCGAAGAATGGACGGTTCCGGCCATTGAGCGCGACCGCAGGCTTATCTTTGGTAACTAATCGAAAAAGAAACAAATAAGGAACAATAAGGTATGAAAAAGATTGTTTTAACCGTTATCCTGAACCTGTTATGCCTGACGGCATGGTGCGCCAAGGCCATATCAGAACCGACGACGGTAACGCAGAAAGACGGCACACAAGTGACCGTCATACTCTTTGGCGACGAGCATTTTCATTATGTCACCACCTCAGACGGTGTTTTGCTCTACCAGGAGGGAACCGACTTCTTCGTGGCAAGGACAGATGCCGACGGCCAGCTATACCCCACCCGCCAGCTGGCCCATAACAAGGAGCAGCGCACACCGGCGGAGCTCATGCTCATTGCCCAACAGGACAAAGACGCCTTCTTCCGCCTTGCCAACAACAGGCCGACTCACGGCCCCCTTCACGAACCTATTGGAAACGACGACACCTCGCTTTTTCCTCACATGGGTTCACCGAAAGCCCTGGTTTTCCTTGCCGACTTTATCGACGAGCCGTTCAAGAACACCGATGCCAACACCATCAAGATTTTCAAAGCCTATTTGAACAAGAACGGCCAGCCATACGTGTCGGCAGACCGGACGACATCAAAGAACTACAAAGGCGTGTTAGGCTATTTCAGCGATATGTCGGGCGGACTGTTCACACCCCAATTTGACGTGGCTGCCCTCGTCCATCTTCCCGATTCCATGAAAGTGTATGGTGCAGGTGGTGACAACATAAGTCTGTTTGTAAATATCGTTTGCGACATGGCCCATGAACAAGGCGTGGACTTCTCACAATACGACGCCAACAACGACGGCCTGGTGGACCTGGTATATATCATCTATGCCGGTTATTCCGAGAACATGTCCGGCAACTCCACCGATTGCATCTGGCCAAAATCGGGAGCCATTGGCGGAAAAACGTATGACGGGAAAACCGTGAGCCGCTATGGCGTGAACAATGAAATCAACTTCAGCCCTTCAAGAACAGATGAAAGTTACGGTGGCGTCAAGCAAATCAACGGCATCGGACTCTTCTGCCATGAGTTTTCCCATTGCATGGGCCTGCCCGACTTCTATCCTACCAAATATTATGCCCAATGGAATTGCAACCCGGCAATGGAATACTGGTCTGTCATGGACGGCGGCAACAACAATAGCAATGGCTACCGCCCGGCGGCATATACCGCCTGGGAGCGTGAGGCCATGGGATGGTGGAGCCTCGACACCCTGACCTACAGCGACATGGGGAAAAGAATTTCGCTCGTCAACATCGACGAGGGAGGAAAGGCCTACCGCATTATGAAAGACGGTGAAACAGAAGGTAGCGAGTATGTTTTCATTCAAAACATTCAGCCTTTCGAGTGGAACTATTCTCTCGGAAACAAGGGGAAAGGCATGATTGCCACTCATGTTGACTATAACTGGGCGGACTTCCAGCTCTCTTCAAACAGTGTGAACAACACCGTGGGACATTCCCGCATGAACGTCATTCCTGCCGACGACGACCTCATCAGTTATTATGCCGTGGTTCTTAGAAAGTCAAAGACGGCAGATGAATATATGGCATCATTTGCCGGCGACCCCTATCCCGGAATAGAAAACGTAACCTCCATTCACAACTTCCCGACCTTCAGCGGAACGATGAACAAATCGCTCCTCGACATCAGCGAGGACGACGGCGTAATCTCGTTCTATTACCTTGTGCAGGGAGAACCGCAAGACCCCGAATCGCCTTTGTTCAATGAAGCCTATACCAAGTGGGACATGGCAGAACAGGCCACGGCAACCACCATGACGGCAGCCTATACCTCGGAAGATGACTTTGGCAACATCATCAACATGGCCACCGACTTTGAGGGAGCTGTCTTCATGTATGACGACCTCGACATCAAGAACATTGAGGCCATGAACATGGCTATGAATGCCCAGGATGAAAGTATGGTTGAAATAAAAGTTTACTTCACCGCCATCGTCCACGACGGCGAAAACGAAGAGCCACGGGAAATGGAATACGACTACACTGCCCAATTGGAAAGCAACACCTGGCAAAACATCACCATTGCCCTCGATGACCTGAAAAGCAATAACGACTACCCCGTGGACATTCTTTCCATTGAAAAGATAGAAATCAACAACGCTTCCACGCCGACCATCTTGTACTACAAGAACTTCTGCTTCTACGGGCAGGAAGACATTATTTCAACAAACCTCAAGCCCGTGGCCCCCACCCCGTCGGACAATGCCATCTACTCGCTCGACGGAAGATGCCTTGGCAACGACTTCGGAGCGCTGAACAAAGGCATCTACATCCTCAACAAAAGAAAGATTGTAAAAAATTAACTAAGTAATTGTTTCAACTCATCAACCTCAACACCCCGTTATGCAACATATCCGCCATATCCTTGCCCTGTCCGTTGTTTTATGCTTTTGCGTCGGCATGCAGGCCGTAAAAGTGGACCCGCGGCCCGCCACCGTTACTCAGGCCGACGGCAGCCGCCTCGTCGTCATCGGTCATGGCGATGCCGACTGCCACTGGTATGAAACCACCGACGGCGTACTGCTCTTCCACGAAGGTGCCTTCTTCTACGTTGCTCAGACCGACGACGAAGGAAACCTGAAGAACTCACATATCCTTGCCCACGAGAAAGGTCTGCGCACGGCAGAGGAAATAAAGGCCATACAACGGCAAGACATCCAGGCCTTCCTGAGCACACCCCTCTCAACGGGAAAAGACCGGCTGAAGGAACCGGTGAAAGAAAACTCCACCTATTTCCCGCACACAGGCTCGCCCCGCGCCATCGTCATCCTGGCACAATTCCAGGACTCTGTTTTCATGGACGACGACCCCAAGACGGTCTTTCAGGAATACCTCAATGCCGAAGTCATCGACAAGACCGTGGGCAACCAGACCGTGGGCAGGAACTACGGAAGCGTGAGAAACTATTTCGACAAAATGTCCAACGGTACTTTCCTGCCACAATTCGACATCTACGGCCCCGTCACCCTGCCAGGACCGCTCAAGGACTACGGCGCAGGCAACGACAACATGGGGAGCTTCATTCCCGACGTGTGTGAACTGGCACACCAGCAGGGACTCGACTTCTCGCAATACGACGCCAACGACGACGGCTATGTGGACCTTGTCTATATCATCTATGCCGGCTATGCCGAATCCATCACGGGCAACACCACCGAGTGCATCTGGCCGAGGTCGGGAACCATTGCCGGCGGACGCTATGACGGGAAAATCGTGCTGCGCTTCGGTGTCCACGCCGAAAGGAACGGCACCCCCACCTCATGGGACGTGCCCCGCATCTCGGGCATCGGATTGTTCTGCCATGAGTTCAGCCACACAATGGGCCTGCCCGACTTCTACCCTACCAACAAGGCAGCACAAAAAGCCGGCAATCCGGCCATGGAATACTGGGATGTGATGGACGGCGGAGAATATGTTTCCAACGGATATTATCCCACCGAATACACGGCGTGGGAAAGGGAAGCCCTGGGCTGGATGACCATTGAGACACTGACCGAAAGCGGCGACTACCAGATGGCCCCGCTGGGGTCTGAGGGCGGCAAGGCGTTCCGCATTCCCAACCCCGCCGACCCCACGGGCAATGAATACCTGCTATTGCAAAACATCCAGGCCAAGGGCTTCAACCGCGCCCTGGGCCGCGTGCTCGGACATGGCATGCTCATGACGCACGTGGACTACGACAAGGAGGCATTCACCCTTGAGTCAAACAGTGTCAACAACACCGTCGGCCATTCGCGCATGACCATCATCCCTGCCGACGGAGAGTATATCAGTTCTTACTCCGTGGACAATGAAACCATCACCAACGAAATGTATATGGCCAGCCATGGCGGAGACCCCTTCCCCGGCACAACCCAGACAACTGAAATAAGCGATATTGTCCTCTATAACGGGGAGTTCACGGCGGCCATCACCAACATCGCCGAGGATGAAGAAAGCGGAATCGTTTCTTTCACCTACACCACCGAGCAGTCGGCCATCAAAGCCGTGGAAGCCGATGCCGCCAAAATCCTCTGGCACAACCTCTCTGGTCAGCGCATCGACGCTCCTTCCAAGGGCATATTCATTCATAACGGAAAGAAAGTCGTTCTAAAATGATTCATCCAAAAATAGGGAGTTCGGGAGTTAATTGGAGCCGACCCCCGGCTCCTCCCGTAAGGAGGGAAGTTTTATGGCCGTATATCCTCCCCACTTTGGGGGAGGGGGGCCTTTTTCTTTTTCTCTGTCTCCTTTTCACCTTTTCGTCCTCAAACGCCCAGCGCAGCATGTCGCTTCATCCCGACATTGCCACCCTGCGCGTAACAGCCGGCAACAGGTGGACGGACCTGCCCGTGACCACATTAAACGGACACGAGCCCATACATATTGAGTTCGACGAATTGTCGCACCAATACAAGCGATATGCCTATAAGATAGAGCATTGCGAGGCCGACTGGACCACCTCCGACGAACTCCTCACCTCCGACTTCGTGGAGGGTTTCCCCGACGGCAGCATCATCGAGGACTACACGCAGTCCATCAACACCAACCAGTCATACACACACTACCACCTCACCATTCCCAACGAATCGTGCCGACTGAAAATGGGCGGCAATTACCGCGTCACCATTTACGATGACAACGAGGACACCGAGGTGGTCAGCGCCTGTTTCATGATACTCGACGAGAAGGCCGCACTCTTCATGGAGGGCACCACCAACACCGACCTCACCGTCAACCGTTCGCACCAGCAGATAGCCATGACACTCAACTACTCGCGGCTGCGCGTCGTCAATCCCTCTGAGCAGATAAAGACCGTGGTGATGCAGAACAAGCGGTGGGACAACAGCGTTTCCAATGCCGCGCCCCAGCACATCATGGCCGACGGGCTGCAATGGTCGCACAACAAAGACCTCATTTTTTCCGCCGGCAACGAATACCGCAAATACGAAATCCTCGACCTCACCCATGCCACACTCGGCATTGACCGCATAGCATGGGACGGCGACAACTACCATGTGTTCCCATATACCGACGAGCCGCGCCGCAACTACGTTTATGACGAGGACGCCGACGGAGCATCGTATATCAGGAACAGCGACAACTTCGAGAACGACTACTCCACCGATTATGCTTTCGTACACTACCGCCTGGCATGTCCTTCTCCTGTCAGAGGCGAGGTTTATGTGTCGGGCGACTGGACAAACGGACATTCCCCACAACTCTATAAAATGACCTACGACGAGGCGGAGGCGGCATACTTTGCCACCATCTACCAGAAGCAGGGCTACTACAACTACCAATACCTGCTCATGAAACCCGACGGGCAGATGGTTACCATGCCCGGCGAGGGCGATTTCTACCAAACGGAAAACACCTACGACGCACTCGTCTATTACCGCGCACAGGGTGAACGCTACGACAACCTCGTTGCCCACCGCACCATCAAGGTGAAATAAGAAGTTCATGCGGCCTGCCCCATTTTGTCAAGTTTTTTCAACAATTATGCGCCCAATTAAATAGTTTGACCGCAATTTGAGAGGAGAGAATTGGCAAATCTCTCCTCTCAAATTGGCATATTTCTCGCCGATATTTGCCGTCAAACCAAGAAAGATTCTCAAACCATTGAATTTCAACGGTTTACGACCCCTTCGCAAAATTGGCATGTTTTGTTAAATATTTTTACCAAATTTCACCTATATCGTTATCCATCCCAAAGTAAAGGAAACAGGGTAAAATCTTGAACTTCCGGAACAGGCGTTATTTCGGACGGGGAGGATTACGAAAAAAGCCGCTCAGGGAGCGGCTTTTTGTGGTTTGGGATGTTGTGCACTGTCACTGTCAACCGGCAATGAAACGGGTGACGGGGTGCGCCGTTCGGGCTGTTGCGGCTGAGGTTCTTCCTTTTCTTTCTTCACCGGGTGGCACCTTACGAGCCTGATGTTGTTGAGCATCATCATTTTCATGGTGGTGGAGGTGGAGTATTGGTCGCGGCCGAGGTAGAACACGGCCCTGACACTCTTAATGCCCAGACTATCGTTATTTGGCATTTCAAGGCGGAAAGGAGAGTCGGTGGACATACGCATGATGCGCACGCCGACGCTGTCGTTATCGAACCTTACGGCCATCTGCGCCATGCCGTCTTTCACTCCGTCCTGATAGAGGAAACGGGTGTTGAAAATCATGATGAAACGGTCGCCTTTCCTATAGGTGCTGTCGGCCTGCGTAAAAAACGACACCATGTTATAAGGTGGATGAGGAAAGAGCACAAGGTTGTTGTCGAGCGTCCAGATGTTGGTGGTGTCGCCCTCGGCAAAACTTACGGTGTTGATATTTCCGGCATCGGCTCCCCAGGCGAGGGCTTCGTCGGCCATGCGCTGAGCAAGGTTCTGATAGATGGCGTGCAGGCGGTCGGCATGGCGCGTGTAATAAACCATTGAGGAGTCGAAATCGGCCTGGCTAACGCCATGCTTCTTCAATACGGCAAGGCGGTAGAGGCGGTTGTTATACTGGCGGGCATCGCCGTCGTCGGTGACGGTCATGGCCTCTGCGATGTGGTAGTCGAAGAGAATGTCCTCCATATCGTCGGGCTGGATGATATGGGACGGCACCCCCGGCTTGCACGACAAAATACATAAAACGCAGAGGGGACAGAGGAAACGGAGGGGACGGAGGATGCAGCCTTTCACTTTTTCAATCTTTTCTTTTTTAGGAGTTTGGAAGTTAAGGAGTTTAATCGTTACTTCATGGCGGCAGCCTTTTTCAACTTCTCAACTATTCAATTTTTCAACTTTTATTACCCCCTGCCAATTCCTTCCTGCAAAACAACAAAAGACTGACAACGCCCACACTGATGCAGGCATCGGCAAAGTTGAAAACTGGGCTGAAGAAGGTGTAGGGCTGACCACCGGCAAAGGGGAACCAATCGGGCAGGACTGTCGTGAACAGGGGGAAATAAAACATGTCAACCACCCTGCCCCTCAGACAAGGAGCGTAACCGCTCCCGAAGGGCACCCATTGGGAAATGTGGACGGGGGTGGACTCGTCGAACACGAGTCCGTAGAACAAAGAGTCGAAGATATTTCCTGCCGCACCGGCAATAATGAGCGACAGAAGGATGATGTAAATGTAGCGGGCGCCGGCTTTCACCTGTTTTGCAAGATAATAGCACAAAAGCGCCACGGCAGCCACCCTGAAGAGCGACAATGCAATTTTCGGCACAAAGGACATGCCGTATGCCATACCGTTGTTCTCGATGAAATGTATCTTGAACCAACTGGTGATTTCAATGGTGTCGTAAAGGGGCATGCTGGTCTTCACCCAGATTTTTATAACCTGGTCGGCTACAAGCAGGGCGATGATGAGCACGGCCGCCAACACTCCTTTTGAGCGGGGCATAGAATTTTATTAGGGATGAGTTATGAGGGATGAGTTATGAGTTGTGATGGCAACTCATAACTCATTACTTGGAACTAAAAAAATTAGTGTTTTCCGTTATTCATCTTGCTCTGCACACTGAGGGTGGCATGAGGAACGGCACGCAGGCGCTCTTTTGGAATAAGCTCTCCGGTGATGCGGTCTATGCCGTAGGTCTTGTTTTGTATTCTCACCAGGGCGGCCTCCAGTCCCTGAATGAATTTCTGCAGGCGTGCGGCCTGTGTCATCAGCTCTTCCTTGCTTTGTGCCGTGCTGCCCTCTTCCAGGGCCTTGTAGGTGGGAGAGGTGTCGTCAACGTCGTTGTTGTCGGCATTCATCAACTGCCTCATCATGGCGTTGTAGTCGTGGCGGGCTGTGGCGAGCTTTTCATCGATGATGACTTTGAACTCCTGGAGTTCTTCGTCACTATAACGTGTTTTTTCTGCCATTATTCTCTATGGTTAATAAGGTTTTAAATGGATGATTTCTCAATTTTTATGTTCAGTTCAAAATCGTCGAAGTCGAAGGTGCTGCCGTCGTTGTCGGCAACGGTGAGGTTGTCGGCCAACACCTGCGCCTTGATGTATTCGGCATAGTCGCTGAGTGCGGCATTGCTCTGCTCGTTGGGCGAGATGACAACGTTGACGCGGTCGGTAATCTCCAGCCCGCTTTCCTTTCTCAGGTTCTGAATGCGGTTGATAAGTTCGCGTGCCATGCCCTCGCGCCTCAGCTCGTCGGTAAGTTCTATTTCCAGTGCCACGGTGAGGTTACCCTGGTTTGCCACGAGCCAGCCGGGAATGTCTTCGCTGATGATTTCCACATCGGCAAGTTCCACCACGGCCTGTTGTCCGTCCACTGACACGGCGAAGGAGCCTTCTTCCTCCAGCCTGGCAATGTCTTCTTGAGACAGGGTGGCCATCTGGATGGCAATGCCCTTCATCAGTTTTCCGAACTTCTTTCCCATGGTGCGGAAGTTGCATTTCACCTTCTTCACAAGAATGCCGCTGCCCTCCACGAACTTCAGTTCCTTGACGTTCACTTCGTTCATGACAAGTTCCTTCACGGCCTCGATATGGGCTTTTTGCTCCTCGCTTGCAGCCGGTATCATGATGCTCTGAAGCGGTTGCCTTACCTTGATGTTGACTTTGCGTCTCAATGCAAGAACCATCGATGTGATGGTCTGGGCCATTTCCATTCTTGCCTCCAACTCGCTGTTGATAAGGCTATTATCATAGCTGGGATAATGCTCAAGGTGCACGCTGTCCATCTGTCCACCGAGGTCGTGATAGAGTTCATCGGCATAGAACGGAGCGAAGGGAGCCAACAGTTTTGCCACGGTCATCAAGCAGGTGTAGAGGGTGTGGTAAGCAGAATATTTGTCACTGCTCATTTCCTTTCCCCAGAAACGTTTGCGGTTGAGCCTTACATACCAATTGCTGAGGTCGTCGCTCACAAACGATTCAATCATCCTGCCGGCCTTCGTGGGTTCAAAATCTGCCAGTGCCTCGTCGGTGGCCTTCACCAGCGAGTTGACCTTCGAGAGAATCCAACGATCGATTTCTGGAAGGTCCTCAAATGCCGGCAACAGGCGAGAAGCCGTTTCGGCATCGGGCGAGAAGCCGTCCACATTGGCGTAGAGGGCAAAGAACGAATAGGTGTTATAAAGCGTTCCGAAGAACTTGCGTTTCATCTCGTCAACGCCGGCGGGGTCATATTTCAGGTTGTCCCACGGCTGGCTATTGGTCAACATGTAGAAGCGCACGGCGTCGGCCCCGTTGCGCTCAATTTCTGAGAAGGGGTTCACCACATTGCCGAGGTGTTTCGACATCTTTATGCCTTTGGCGTCGAGCACCAGGCCCGTGGAAATGACATTCTTGAATGCCACGCTGTCGAACACCATCGTGGCAATGGCGTGCAAAGTGAAGAACCATCCCCTGGTCTGGTCCACACCCTCGTTGATGAAGTCGGCAGGATAAGCCAGGCCCTTGTCGATGGCGTCTTTGTTCTCAAAGGGATAATGCACCTGTGCGTAAGGCATGGCTCCCGAGTCGAACCACACGTCAACAAGGTCGCTCTCGCGGTGCAAAGTGGCTCCGCTATCGGCCACCAGCACGATGTCATCGACATACGGACGGTGCAGGTCGATTTTCTTGTAGTTCTCTTCCGAAAAGTCGCCGGGCACGAAACCGTTGTCCTTCAGCGGATTGCTCTTCATCACGCCGGCAGCCACGCTCTTCTCTATCTCGTTGTAGAGTTCTTCGATGGAGCCGATGCAGATTTCCTCGCGTGTGTCCTTGTTGCGCCAGATGGGAAGGGGTGTGCCCCAGAAGCGTGAGCGCGACAGGTTCCAGTCGTTCAGGTTTTCAAGCCAGTTGCCGAAACGTCCTGTTCCCGTGCTGGCCGGTTTCCAGTTGATGGTCTTGTTGAGTTCCACCATGCGGTCCTTGAGCGCCGTTGACCTGATGAACCAAGAATCAAGCGGATAATAGAGCACCGGTTTGTCCGTCCTCCAGCAGTGCGGGTAGTTGTGAATGTGCTTTTCTATCTTGAATGCCGTTTTCTGGGCTTTCATCTCCATGACCAGCACGATGTTCAGGTCTTCGGCCTTGCTTGCGGCCTTCTCGTCGTAAACGCCATCCTTGTTGAATATCGGATCGTAGGCGTTTTTCACATAGTGGCCGGCATGCACGCTGTATTGTTCAACATTCATGCACTTTTCGGCAAATGTGTCGGCGGCTTCCTCCACCACATAGTATTTGCCCTGCTGGTCAACCATCGGCCTTGTCTCGCCGGCCTTGTTGATGAAGAAGAGCGACGGAATGCCAGCATCCTTGGCCACCTTGGCATCGTCGGCGCCGAATGTGGGTGCAATATGCACGATGCCCGTACCGTCGTCGGTGGTCACATAGTCGCCGGGGATGACGCGGAAAGCCACCTCGCCCATCTCCACGAACTCATCGTTGCCCACGCGGAACTTTTTCTCATCATGCTCCTTGGCATATTGTTTCACGAAGGGTGCGCTAATATCATCGACCCTTTCGCAAGGCAGAATCCAAGGCATCAGCTGCTCATACTCCATGCCCACGAGGTCGGAGCCTTTGTAGTTGCCCACAATGCGGTAGGGCACCACCTTGTCGCCGGCCTTATAGGAGTCCATGTCGGCAAATTCGCCCTCAGGTTTCAGATAACTGTCAACGAGGGCGGCAGCCATCACGGCACTGATTTTCTCGCCATTGTAGGAATTATAGGTCTGCACGCAGACATAGTCAATCTTCGGCCCCACGCAGAGAGCGGTATTCGAGGGCAGCGTCCACGGCGTGGTTGTCCATGCCAAGAAGACGGGAGTTCCCCACCCTTTCATCTCAGGCCGCGGGTCCTTGATGCGGAACTGCGCCGTCACCGTGGTGTCCTTCACGTCGCGATAACAGCCGGGCTGGTTGAGCTCATGGCTCGACAGTCCCGTACCGGCAGCGGGTGAATAGGGCTGAATGGTGTAGCCCTTGTACAGCAGGCCCCTTTCGTAGAGGCGCTTCAGCAACCACCACAGCGTTTCGATATACTTGTTGTCGTAGGTGATATAGGGATGGTCAAGGTCCACGAAATAGCCCACCTTCTCGGTCAGGTCGCGCCATTCCTGCGTGTATTTCATCACGTTCTCGCGGCAACGGCGGTTATATTCTTCCGTGGAGATATAGCGTGCGCTGTCCTTGTTGTCGATGTCGGCCTTCGTAATGCCAAGTTCCTTTTCCACACCAAGTTCCACAGGCAGGCCGTGGGTGTCCCATCCGGCCTTGCGGTGAACCTGGAAGCCCTTCATCGTCTTGTAGCGGTTGAACGTGTCTTTCAGAGCACGGCCAAGCACATGGTGAATGCCCGGATGCCCGTTGGCCGAGGGGGGACCCTCATAGAAAACGAATTGTGGGCAGCCTTCGCGCTCGCTGATACTGCGGCGGAAAACATCCTTCTGCTCCCACTCCCCGAGTACTCTTTTATTAACGGCCGTAAGGTCAAGACCGTTTTTCTCCGCAAACATTTTTGCCATTTCTTATATACCTATTTTTATTATAATATTCATTTTGGGGTGCAAAGGTACGAATAAACGAGCGAAATGCAAAAGAAAAGCTTGCTTTTATTTTCATTTCCGAGTGAGAGTACCTTATTCAAAGGTACAAATAAACGAGCGAAATGCAAAAGAAAAGCTTGCTTTTATTTTCATTTCCGAGTGAGAGTACCTTATTCAAAGTACAAATAAACGAGCGAAATGCAAAAGGAAAACTTGTTTTTCTTTGCTTTTCCGAGTAACGAATTGTGCAACACACAAAAAGAAGCCACGAATAACAAAACAGACAATTTTGTTATATGGAAGTAAGAGTACCCTCTAAAAAAGCAGAAAGAATTTGCCTGCGAAGACTACATCCTGATGCCAAAATACAAGCGGGTGCGCCATTTCTGATTGTGGATGGCCAGGCGCTCCTCATGGCCTATGTTGGTGAAATTATAGACCATTGAGAGGCCCAGGAACTTGTTGCCGCCTATCTGCTTGACAATGGCGCCTCGCCCGGTGATGATGACTTCGGGAAAATGATAGTGCAAGGGGATGCGGGTGTCGTCAAGTGTGAGCGACGTGTTACTGTAAACGATGAACGTTGGCAACGAGGAAATATGTAGCAGCCAGCCGTTTGCGGGAACGTAGTTGTAGCCGTAGCCCGCGCCGATGCCGATGTTGGTCATCTTGAAATTCAAGGCCTGCCCGTCATCGCTCTGGTTGCCGTGTTGTCCCTGTCCCGAGGCGGCAAGGAGGAAACTGCCTGCCGAACGGCGCTGAATATAGCTGTGGGCGAAAGCGGCGGGATAAGAGAAGCGACGGTGGTTGAAGACGTAATAGCCGTTCACGTTAAGTGTGCGCAGTTTAAAAACATCCGCCGAGATAGAGATATCCTGCCGTTCACCGTCAACGGAGTACCATCCCGTGAAGTTATGGGCATCCTGATAAGCAATATCAAAGCCGTAACGGGGGCTGTAGGACTGGAAGTTCAGCTCGTAGTCCTTATATTTTCCCAACAACTTCGCAGGGTTGAGGGCCATGCTGAGCGACAAGCCCAGATAACTGACACCGGCGCAAAGCGTTGACTTATAGTCGGAATTCATTTCCGAGCGAAAGAAGTGCTGACCGTCGTTGTTGCCCTCTGCCTCAATCGTTGAGCCCGAGACGTTGAGCCGCGCCATGAGCGTCCACTTGGTCTGCGGACGCATGATGTAAGCCGTGTCGATATCAGCCCGTTGGTACCTGACCGTCAGCACACTATCGAGATAACGGTTGAAGGAATATTTCTTCTGCGCACCGGCATGGGTGACCGCAGAAAAGAAGAGGGCCATTACGGCTATAAGGCGTATGGGAAAGAATGACTTCATTGCTCTTGCTCGCGTTGTGAGAGGTTTTCGGTGAACGTCTGTTCAATGCTTTTGCCCTGTTTCTTCAACCGCCGTGAGAACAATATGCTCAGGACAATCGACGCCTCCGAGCGTCGGACTAATTAAATGTTCAAAGAGATAGGTCCGACGCTTGGAAGCGTCGGCTCCTATGGCGTCGGACCAGTCTAAACTCCTTGGAGGAAGTTGAATTATTCAACAATAAGCTTGTCGGTGGAAATCTCTCCTGCCCCCGACTTGATCTTCTTCATGCTCTTGGCATTGCCATCCAGCTTGATGTCGCCGCTACCGGTAAGCTCGGCCTTTACGTCTCCGCAATCTTTCAGGTGGGCCTTTATGTCGCCCGAGCCGGTGATGCGGAACTGAGCCGAGGGCGCTTCCACGTTCTTCAGCTCAATGTCGCCGCTGCCGATGACTTCAGCCCTCACGGCATCACAGATGATGTCGTCGAACTCGATGTCGCCAGAACCGGCAATCGTTATCTGGAGGTTGTCGGTGTCAAGCTTCCCCCGCGCGTCGAACTCACCGCTGCCAAGCAAAGAAATGGCCACCAAGTCGGGCGAGGTGATGAAAAATTTGATGTGATTGCGGCCATTCATAAGGTTGGTGAGCCGCACCTTATTGTTCATGTCGAGGCGCAAGGTGGGGCCGTCGTTAGTGACGACGACTTTGTCGGAAATAGGCACCGACGACTCCACACGCACCGAAATGGAATCGCCCTGCGTGTACTCCACGTCGAAAAAGCCGAGCATCTCTATTCGCTCGAAGGGCTCAACAAGATAGGTGGAGTTCTCGACGACTTTCGCCTTCTTGGTCTTCTTGGGAACTTTTATCACACAAGAAGTGAGGGCACACACTACGGAAAGCGCTGCTACGAAGGCAAGGACATGGCCTTTTTTAAGATTTCTAAAATTCATAATGAAGATGATTTAATGGATTGCTTTTATTCTTTAGACGCAAAAGGGCTTGAAAAAGTTGCAAGGGAAATGGAAAAAAACGGGAATTAAATATTTTTCATTCAACTTAGCGCCCCCATTTTTGTCAAGATTTTTCATGGTTTTTGGGTTGCCCCAAGAAGTTTGACGGCAAATTTTGGGGAGAGATTTGCCAATTCTCTCCTCTCAAACTGCCAAATTTCTCCATGAAATTTGCGGTTAAAACTGGAACAATTTTCAAACCATTGACATTCAACAACTTACAAAGCCAACGTAAAAACGGCTTGTTTTGTCAAATATTTTTACCGGTTTTCATCGCTGTTTTCGCTCGTTTATCCGTACCTTTACATAAGGTACTTGCACTCGGAAATGAAAATAAAAGCAAGCTTTTCTTTTGGACCGCTCGTTTATCCGTACCTTTAAATAAGGTACTTGCACTCGGAAATGAAAAAAAAGCAAGCTCGCTTTACAAAAGAGAAATAAGTTAAATCGTAATTTAAAGGCATGAGTTTGTATAGATTATCCCAAGTTCAAGATAGAAGTGCAAATGTTGGATGAGGGGAGAATGATGTTCCGTGGGGGCTGGAAGCCTCTCGGAGCGTAGCGGAGAGGGCTTCCAGCCCCCACGGAAACGCTCGTTTCAACAGGCAATGCGAAAAAAACAAGAAAGGGAGACCGCCGTCTCCCAGAAATCAGCTAAATTTGCATTGCTTATGTACAAACAACTGACTTCGGAGCAAATTTAGATAAAATTCGTGAATTATAAGCCAGTAGAGATAAAGAATTAAGTTTCTTTAGAGGAAAGGTACACAATTTCCGTGTTACTGCAAAAAGGAGAGAAGAAAAGTGCCATCGCCAAGGCAATTGGCGTGAATCCTTCCACGATAACGCGCGAGCTCCGGCGCAACAGTGGAAGCCAAGGCAAGTATGTGTGAGAAAGCGCACAGAGGAATGCCGTGTACCACAAACGCAGAAAGCCGGGAAACCGCGCCATCGCCAGGGAACTGCTTCAAGAGGCTGAGGACCTGCTCGTAAAGGAGCAGTGGTCGCCAGAGCAGATATCAGGCTACCTCAAGCTTCAGGGCAAGCACATTTCCCGGGAGACCATCTACAAGATGATACGGAAGGACAAAAAGGACGGAGGAAACCTCTACAAGAACTGCCGCCACAGGCTCAAACACCGCAGCAGGCCGGCCGGAGGAAAGCGCGTTGTCATACCAAACAGGACGGGCATCGAACAGAGGCCGAAAGAGGCCGACGGGAAACGGTTCGGAGACTTCGAGATGGACACAATCGTCGGGAAAGGCAATCGCGGCGCAATACTCACCATCCTGGAGAGAAACACCAACATGCTGTTCATGAGAAAGCTCACACATGGGAAGAACGCAGGGGAACTCGCAAAAAACGTCGTGTGGATGCTCGAACCATACAGGAAGCATATCAAAACAATAACAACCGACAACGGGACGGAATTCACATGCCATGAGTACATAACACAAAAACTCGGAGCCAAAGTCTATTTCGCAGACCCGTATTCCTCATGGCAGAAAGGGGCCGTCGAGAACGCTAACGGACTCATCAGACAATACATACCAAAAAATGCCGAATTCAGCAAAATCTCACACCAGAAAGTCAGACAGGTCATGGAGAAAATTAACGCAAGGCCAAGGCAAAAACTAAAATTCCTAACACCAAATGAATGCTTTTATGAGAAAATTATATAAATTTGCACTTGCTTGTTGAATCCGCACGTTGTAGTATTTTGCTCATGAGATAAAAAAGTTGTAATTCCCGTGCAGTCTTTTTGGAAAAGTGGTATCTATGTCAGTAGAGGCAGAGTGTTTTCGATGGACATAGAACAACTCATAGAGCGGGGGCGACAGGGCGACGAGGCTGCTCTTGGAAGCCTATATAGGGCATATCACCGACGTATGACGGGGATATGCCAACGCATCGTAGACAATCGTCAAGTGGCGGAGGAATTAGCACATGATGCATTTCTGTTGGCCTTTGCCAAGATGGGCCAACTGCATAATCCACAACGTTTTGAGACATGGCTGACAAGTATTACAACCAATGTTGCCCGACGCTATATGCAGCGGCGTCATGATCCCGCAATGCTTTCGCTTTCCACTCTCTCAGAAGAAGAACTTCCTGGGGAACCTATTCCAACAGAAGACAAGCCGTTACCAACTATGGAAGAACTGATGACGGCTGTAGATGCGCTGCCCAAAGGCTATGGACAGGTGTTCAAGTTGGCGGTCATCCAAGAAATGTCGCATAAGGAAATTGCCGAAATCCTTGGAATTGCAGCCCACTCTTCATCGTCACAACTGTCACGGGCAAAGAAAATGTTGCAGAAGTCACTTGCACAGTATTGGCTGTTGTGGCTCATGCCACTTCTGTTGCCTTTGGCCATATATCTTTACAAAACGGGAAAGACCACTGACGTGCCGCAACCAATAGTAACAAAACAAGAACAGACTACGCCTGATACAAAGCATGATGATGAAGGTACTCCGACGATAGGGCAAGGAACTCCTGCCATTCCAATAATTGCGACACAGCAAATAGCCATTGCTCCTGTCAAAGATGTTCCAGTAGATAGTCTTACTCCTGCTGACACGCTCCAACATACCGGCGAAGAAACAGAGAGTACCGACACTACGACCATCTTACATAACAACAAGCCACTGCCCGACTTGCGTCCAGACAAAGATATAAATATAGCAGACCTGTTCCCGGAAAAGCCCACAGAGATTAAGGATAGACAGAAGTGGTCTGTAGATTTGGCATACACAGGTAGTATGAGTGAACAGAATGCTAACCGTCCGTTTATTCTCACAGAAAAGGAGATGACGGATATAATAAGCGAAGTTCCACCTATCCGCTCCTTCGACAAATGGAGCGATTATGCCGAGGCATTACAGAGCGGAACCCTTGACATTGACTATAAGACGTACCAAATCTTGCTGAAGATAGCCCAAAACAACGCTGCTCGGCCTGATGCGGACAAGATAGAACGTACGACTCATCACTATATGCCCGTCACCTTCTCGTTGGCATTGAAGTACAAACTGAATAGTCGTTTTGGCTTAGAGACAGGCTTGAGTTATAGCCGTCTAAAGTCAGAATTTGAGATAGGCACAGACGGGAACGCCATCCGTGAGCAGCAGGCTATCCATTACCTCGGCATACCTCTGAAGGGTACATATAATATATATGATGTAAGAAGATGGAACCTATACGGAAGTCTTGGCGCGAAGTTGGAGATACCAGTCTATGCACCGCTCAGCACAGGCTATTTCGTGAACGGAATGAAGGAACTGGAAGAGAAGTCCACACTCCACGCTCCGCTGCAATGGTCTGTAGGTACAGGTCTTGGCTTGCAATATAACCTCACACCTAACATTGGCTTCTTTGCAGAGCCAAGTCTGCAATACTACATCCCGACGGGCAGCAACATCGAGACCTACCGCACAGAACACCCATTCACGTTCTCCTTGCCAATAGGAATCCGCATCACATGGTAATTTCTCTTCCGAAATCGTGCAGTC
>JAFVHN010000010.1 GCA_017474515.1 Prevotella sp.
TGTTGCGATGCCATGGCAACAAAGTCACCCGCTCCCCTGCCCTCTTTTATCATAAAATATCCCAATTCTTGACAGCAATTCTCTAAATTAAACTAAAAGGCGGTGCTATTTCGATTTTTTTTCGTACCTTTGCACGGAATTATTTAAAACGACTCACCATGGCGGCAAAGAAAATACTGTTTATCAATCAAGAGATAACGCCCTACGTCCCGGAAAGCGAGCTGTCGCTGCTGGGCCGCAAACTCCCCCAGGCCATTCAGGAAAAAGGCTACGAGATAAGAACCTTCATGCCCAAATGGGGCATCATCAACGAGCGGCGGGGCCAGCTCCACGAAGTCATCAGGCTGTCGAGGATCATGATTATCATCGACGGAACGGACCACCCCCTTATTATTAAGGTGGCCTCCATTCCGCAGACACGCATACAGGTTTATTTCATCGACAACGACGACTATTTCAGCCACCGGCAGATGGCTTGCGACGCCGACGGCAACGAGTATGCCGACAACGGCGAGCGTGCCGTGTTCTTCGCCCGCGGCGTGCTCGAAACGGTGAAGAAGCTGCGCTGGATTCCCGACATCATTCACTGCCAGGGATGGATGAGCGCCATCATTCCGCTATACATCAAGACGGCCTACCGCGACGAACCGTGGTTCGCCAACACGAAGGTGGTGACCTCCCTCTTCAGCGAGGAACTGAAAAAGAGCATGGGCGACAACTTCAGGAAGAGCGTGGAATTTCGCGACGCAAAGGCCTCACTGCTCGACAAATATGCCGACGACTTCGACTTCGTGGAGCTGGAAAAACTGGCCATTGACTATAGCGACGGCATCGTGGAGGCTGTGGAGAACGTGAACGAAAACCTCATCACCCATGCCCTCAACAGCGGGAAACCCGTGCTCAGGTTCCCCGGCGAGGACAATCTCGACAACCCCTACGACGAGTTCTATGACCGCATTTTAGGTGAAGAGTAAAGATTATTTACCGATTTACGATTTGTTTTCATTATAACAAAAAATGAAAAAAGCAGCTTTTGCAGCTATCCTTCTGCTGGCATCCTCGTGCCTCTTCCTGGCTTGCGACGACACCACAGAAACCATCGGAACATCACTTACCGACGACCTCGACCGGCTGACCATCTCATCCGACACTTTCAACGTTTCCACACGGTCCATCCTGGCCGACTCCGTGTTCTCGCGCAGCACCATCGGCTACCTCGGAAGAATCAAGGACCCCGAAACCAACGATTACATCATCGGCGACTTCATGGTGCAATTCCACACCATGGAAAACTATGAGTTCCCCGAAAAGGAGAAAATCCTGAGCAAGCTGGCCAACGGCGAAATCATTGCCGACTCGTGCGAGATAAGCCTCTTCTACGACGATTTCTACGGCGACTCGCTGGCCACCATGAAGGCCACCGTCTATGAAATGGGCACACCCATGGAGGAAGGCATCAAGTATTATTCCAACTATGACCCCATGGCCAACGGGCATATCAGGAACGGAGGCATCAGGCAGGAGAAAGTCTATACCCTCACCGACCACAGCATCAGCGACAGCCTGAGGGCGGCCTCCGACTATCTGCCCAGCCTGCGCATTCCGCTGAACAGCGAATACACCGACAAGGACGGCAAGACCTACAACAACTACGGCACCTACATCATGCAGAAGTATTATGAGAATGCCGGCAATTTCAAGAACTCCTACGCCTTCATCCACAACGTGTGTCCGGGCTTCTATATCAAGGCCGAAGAGGGCCTCGGCTCCATGGCTTACATCAGCATCAGCTGGATAAGCGTTTACTTCAAGATGCTTGACAAAGACGGCGAGGAGCACATCGGCGTGGCACGCTTCACCGGCACCGAGGAAGTGATGCAGGCCACCCACATCACCAACGACCTTTCAACGCTGCGCCAATTGGCCGGCGACCCCACCTGCACTTACATCAAGAGTCCGGCCGGCATCTTTACAGAGATGACCATGCCCGTGGACGAAATCATTGCCAACCACGAGAACGACACGCTCAACACGGCCAAGATACAGCTCACGCGCATCCTGAACAAGCAACACGGCGACTTTACGCTCAGCACCCCTTCAAAGCTGCTGATGATAGAGCGCGACAGCATGTACTCCTTCTTCGAGAACGCCAAGACCGTGGACAAGAAAACGTCGTTCACCTCGACCACCAGCGGCAACCGATACGTGTTCAACAACGTAGCAGGACTGTTGCGACACATCTACGAGGCCAAGAAAAAAGGAATGGCCAGCGACCCGCAATGGACTGAAAAGCACCCCAACTGGAACAAAGTGGTGCTCATTCCCGTGAAGGAAAAGACCAGCACCACGTCAACCGTGTCGCGCATCTCCCACGACATGTCATTGTCGAGCACAAGGCTGGTGGGAGGCAGTCAGAATGCATCGGGCGACATCCCCATCAGCGTCATTTACAGCAAGTTCACCAACAAACGCTGACCATGGCCGACAACTATCTCGAGTACAAAAGGGAAGACTACGAAAAGAAAAAGGAGCAGTGGCTAAGGCGCAAACAGCACAAGCCACGGATGAAGCCGCTGCCGCCAAGACCCGAAGACGAATCACTGTAAAAACAACAATTTGTTGCAATCGCAACAGAACAACATCACAAGATGAGGAAATTCATTATTTGCGCCCTTTTCTTCTGCATGGGCACCACGGCAGTACACTCACAAGAGGTGTATAGCAAAATCATGCAGATGAGCAAGGATGTGGCCGAGGACAGGTCGAGAAGCCTCACCACACGGAAAATCGCCACCTTCAAGGTTGATGAGCTGAACTACATGGCCATGAAAGCCCGTGAGCTGATGCCCGACAGCACCATGCGCATGCTCGACGTGCAGGCCCTGGCCATGTACGATTATGTGGAACTCTTTATCAAGCAACTCACCATAGAGAGCAAGAAGCGCGAAAGGAAGGCCGTCATCGACCTGTTCAAGAGGATAACACTTGAAAACCCGCGATATTTCGACATGGACAAAGAGCTCATCATGAGCTACATCAACACCGAAGGATACCTCACCCAGTTCTCGCTCGACACCGACTGGGTGAAGGCGCTCGACGCCGTGAAGAAGGTTCTAAGCAACCTCTGAACGGATAACCCGGGAAAGTAAAGACCCGCCGGAAGCACTTCCTTCCGGCGGGTCTTTTTGTATCTTTACCAAAACAGCGTCATGCCTGGTGCTGCGGTCTGAGGAGGTCGTTGACGGTCTTCACGGGGTTGAAGGTTGTGAGGGGCACCTCCACGAAAATGGTGCTCCAGTTGCTCATGGCGCCGTTCCACAGTCCGGGCAGCTCAAGTGCGCGCAACTCCCTGCCGTTCTTGCTCTTTGAGGAGATGAAGCCCGTGGTCTTATCAACGAAGTCGGGCAAATTGTAAGGCTCTCCTTTATAGTTCTTAACGGCGCAGACGAGGTCAACGGGATTGAAGTGTGTGCCGCCGGTGAACATGGCAAGATATTGGGCGTTGTTCTTGTCAATCTGGCTGCTCTCAAGGATTTGCAGCGAAACGGTGCCGTCGCTGTTGTAGGCAAGGAACGGTCCGCCGCCGGGCTCGCCAACGTTTCTCACCACGCCGCATACGCGGATGGGGCGGTTGAGCTTTTCGCGAAGGTAGGCCACCAGCTCCTCTGGCGACAGTTTTGCGGCAGCGGGGTTCTTGCAGCAGAGGTCGTTCTCCACGAACAGCCTGATTTCCTCCAACAGTGCGCTGTCGGCATTTCCCTCGTCGAGCAGCTGTGCATAGCGGAACGCCTTCTGCTGAACACCCACGAGGATGCCGCCGATGAGCTGTTTATATTCCACGGTGTCGGCCTTGAGGCTGTCGGGCACCACGTTGTCGATGTTCTTTATGAACACCACGTCGGCGCGGATGTCGTTGAGGTTCTCAATGAGTGCGCCATGGCCGCCTGGACGGAAGAGCAGGCTGCCGTCGTCGTTACGGAACGGCGTGTTGTCGGGGTTGGCGGCAATGGTGTCGGTGCTGGGCTTCTGCTCTGAGAAGGTCACATCGTACTCCACGTTGAATTTACGTGCATAGGCATCTTTCTTTTCCTCCACTTTCTCCTGGAACAGCTGGGCATGCTCATGGCTGACGGTGAAGTGAATGTTGGCACGGCCTCCCGAGGCGGCATAGAGTGCGCCTTCCACCAAGTGTTCTTCCAGAGGAGTGCGGGGACCATTTTCATAGTTGTGGAAAAGAAGCAATCCCTTGGGAAGCTGTCCGTAGTTGAGGCCCTGCGGGCGGAGCATACCGGCCACGACAGCTTTGTAATCTCCTGCGGCTATCAGTTCATCGATGCCCTTGCCGGAGGTTTCGCGGCACTTGGCATCAAGGGCGTTGTAGAAGGCGAACTGCTTGATACCCTTGAAGAAAGCTTTCTCAAAGTCGGTTGTCGGAACGTCGTAGGGAGCGTCGAGGAAGGCAAACATGTCTTTGAACATCCTGGAGGCGGCACCGCTGGCCGGCACAAACTTCACGATGTCCTTGCCCTCGGCCTTGTAAGCGTTCCACCGCGCAATGTGTTCCTTGCGCTCTTCTTCCGACGGAGAGATGATGCCGTTGCCGATGGCGGCGGCACCCTCAAGGCGGAGGAAGGGGAAACCGGTCTTAAATTCATTCAGTTGGTTTTCAATCTGCTCAAGCGAAATGCCTTTTTCCGCGAGCTGTTTAAGGTCTTGTTGTGATAGCATAGATTGTAGATATAATTAGTGAGTTTTCTTTATCAGCCACAAATATAGTCAGTTTTTTTGGATTGGCATAATTTTTCAGCAAAATATTTATACCTTTGCACAAAAATAGGAACATATAGAAATGATTAACGACATAATAATGGAAGACCAACTGCTATTTACCGACGAAGAACGCGAGGAGAGCCTGGAACTTCTGCGGCGTCTGCGCCAACTGCTCAGCGACTCCCTTGAGGAGGGTGACGAGGCCCGCATCACTCGCCACATTCACCACGCCCTTGAGAACAACGAGATCAAGCGCGACATCTTCGGACTGAACCCCGTGGTGGCCGCCCTTCACACGGCCGTCATTGCCGTGGAGGAAGAGGGGCTGCGGCGCGACGGCGTGATGGCCATACTGCTGCGCCACAGCGTGGCCAGCGGATACGAAAGCATGGAAGACATTGAGCGCGAATTCGGCAGCGGGGTGGCAAAAATCATTCACGGCCTCACCAAGATTCAGCAACTCTACAAGATGAGTCCCGTCATACAGAGCGACAACTACCGCAACCTGCTCTTGTCGTTCGCAGAGGACATGAGGGTAATTCTCATCATGATTGCCGACCGCGTGAACCTGATGCGACAGATAAGAGACACCGACCAGGTGGAAGCCAAGCTGCAAGTAAGCCGCGAAGCCAGCTACCTGTATGCCCCGCTGGCCCACAAACTGGGCCTCTACAAGCTGAAAAGCGAGTTGGAGGACCTGTCGCTCAAATACATGGAGCACGATGCCTACTACATGATAAAAGACAAGCTGAACGCCACGAAGAAAAGCCGCGACGCCTACGTGGAGCAGTTCATTGCCCCCGTGGAGGAAAAGCTGAAGGCAGCCGGGCTGAAATGCCATATAAAGGGCCGCACGAAGAGCATCCACAGCATCTGGCAGAAAATGAAGAAGCAGAAATGCGGATTTGAAGGCATCTACGACCTCTTTGCCATCAGGATTATCATCGACGCACCGCCCGAACTGGAAAAGGCACACTGCTGGCAGGCCTTCGCCATTGTCACCAATATGTACCAGGGCAACCCCAAACGGCTGCGCGACTGGCTGACCGTTCCCAAGAGCAACGGCTACGAGAGCCTGCACATCACCGTGCTCGGACCGCAACAGAAATGGGTGGAGGTGCAGATTAGGACCGAGAGGATGGACGACATCGCCGAACGCGGACTGGCCGCACACTGGAGATACAAGGGCGTGAAAGATGCCGACGGAGGCATCGACGAATGGCTCAACAGCATAAGGAATGCCCTGGAAAACAGCGACGACCGCATGGTGATGGACGATTTCCGTACCGACCTTTACGAAGACGAGGTCTATGTGTTCACACCGCGGGGTGAACTGCTGAAGTTTCCAAAGGGAGCCACCGTGCTCGACTTCGCCTACCGCATTCACTCACAGGTGGGGAACCTGTGTACCGGGGCACGCATCAACGGCAAGGTGGTGACATTCAGGTATCAACTCAAGTCGGGCGACCAAGTGGAAGTCATCACCTCAGTCACCCAGCATCCCAAGCAAGACTGGCTCAACATTGCCAAGACCAGCCGCGCCAAGGCCAAGATACGGCTCGCACTGAAAGACGTGCAGGTGAAAGAGGCTGCCATGGTGAAAGAGATGCTGGAAAGAAGGCTGAAGAACCGGAAGACCGACTTCGACGATGCCGTGATGAACCATCTTATTAAAAAGCTGGGCTACAAGGAAACACGCGACTTCTACAGGGACATTGCCGCCGGGACTCGCGACGTGAACACCGTCATCGAGCACTACATCGCGCTGAAAAATCCCGAGACCACCGCCCAGCCAGCTGTCGCCACAGGACAAAAGGCCGGCGACTTCGTGTATGAACATCCCGACGAGGAGTTGACCTACAGCAGCGACGATGTCATTGTCATCGGGCAGAACCTCAAGGGCGTGGACTTCCAGCTGGCTAAATGCTGCCATCCCATCTATGGCGACAAGGTGTTTGGCTTCGTCACCGTTCAAGGGGGCATAAAAATCCACCGCACCGACTGCCCCAACGCGCCGGAACTGATGCGAAGGTTCGGCTACCGCATCGTAAAGGCGAAATGGAGCGGCAAAGGATCGTCGAAGTATTCCGTCACTTTGCGCGTGGTGGGCAACGACCAAATAGGCATCATCAACAACATCACCGGCATTATCTCGAAAGAGGAAAACATCACCATACGAAGCATCAGCATCGACAGCAACGACGGACTTTTCAGTGGCAACATCGTCGTCAACATTGAAGACACTGCCAGGCTGGAAAACCTTATCAGGAAAATAAAAAACGTGAAAGGCGTCAAGCAGGTGGCCAGGACAGATACTGCATGAGAATGTCCCAAACAGCCACAATGTGGCACACCGAACCTGCCAGTACGAAGAAATGGAACACGCTGTGCATATAGCGCCGCTTGTTGAGGCTGTAGAACAGGGCTCCCGTCACATAGCACACCCCTTCGGCCACTATCCACCACACCGCAGCCGCACTCACGCTGTCTATCAACGGTTTGAATGCCACCAACACCGAAAGGCCCATGCCAACAAAGCACAGCGTTTCAATATTGCTATGCTCCTTCAGCCTTACAAAACTGATGGTGGTGCCGGCAATGGCCGACAGCCACACGAAGCAGAACAACACCCATCCCCACACACCATGTTCGCGCATGGCAATAAGGGTGATGGGTGAATAGCTGCCGGCAATATGCCAATAAATGGCGGCATGGTCGAAACGCCGCAACACCTCCTTGGCACGCATACGGCGCGGCAAAGCATGATAAATGGTGGAAGTGACGTAAGAGGCTATCATGCCGAAAAGATACAGAATGACGCCCGTACGCGCCCAACCGTCGCCGGCACGGAAACACCATATAAGAAACACGATGCCAACCACCACGCCAAGCAAGATGCCGGCACCGTGGCTCACGCTGTTGATGATTTCTTCTTTCTTCGTGTATCTTATCATTCTGTCAATAGCAGGAAATCAATAGCTCATCAAATGGCGCCGGCCACCTGAGCAGCCACGGTAAGATAAAAACTCAACTCCACCAGCAGGAACAATGCCCCGCAACAGTCACCCGTATATCCTTTTAACTTTCTCAACATCAAATAATAAAGGAAATACATGGCGATGCAAGGCACAAAGATGAGAAGGTCCCAGCGCATGCTCACCATGCCACGGCTCAGGTAATAGAAAAGTGCCATGGGCAATGCGCCTTGCACGAACAGGCTGATGCCCGCCGCCACGCTCATCCTACGATATACAACCCCGTTTTTTGATGTTTCACTGCTCCTGGCGTATGGCAGGAACATGACAATTTGCGCCGAAAGCATCTTGCTGTAGGCATCGCCCGCCATAACGGCAAAACATGCAAAGACAGGGTCGAGAGAAAGGAGAGTGCCATAGAGAAGGGCAAAATAAAACACCAACCCCACAACGCCGTAGGTGCCGATGTGAGAATCTTTCATGATGGCCAAAATGCGCTGACGGTCGTTGCCGCCACCGCCGAAACCGTCGATGAAGTCGGCCAGCCCGTCTTCATGAAGGGCACCAGTGAGCAACACGCGAACGGCAATGGCCAGTAAAAGTGCAATGTGATAAGGGAAAAACAGACAGCCCAGGTAAATGGTGGCTGCCATGGCTCCGCCCGTAAGCCATCCCACCAGCGGCCAATGTTCCACGACGGCGGCATAGCTGGCACGGGGAGGTTGGTGAAGTCTCCAAAAAGGCAGACGGGTAAAGAAAATCAGCGATGCCCAAAGGCGGTCGTACCAATGTGTTGTTTCCATTCAGAAATATTTAGTTATCTTCGCATTGTCGAAGTTGTTCATCTCGTTCATCATCCTCACCGCACTGTCAATGATGGGATAGGCGCACAGTGCACCGGTACCCTCGCCAAGGCGCATGCCCAGGTGAAGGAGTGGCCGCGCATTCATCAGCGCAAGCATACGCGCATGACCGCTCTCGTCGCCACAATGACCGAAAATCATATAGTCAAGGGCATTGGGGCATAACTTTGTGGCAGCCAGGGCGCAGGCGGTCATAATGAATCCGTCAACCATCACCAGCATCCTCAACTCGGCGGCGCGCAACATGGCTCCGATGGCACCGGCCATCTCCAGGCCGCCAAAGAAGCGAATAACGGTGAAGGGGTCTATTTTAAGGGGTTTCCTTTCGCCAGATGTCTGCTTCGTGGAATGAATTTTACAAAAGTGTTCCACGCTTTCTGCCAACACCTTTTTCTTATGCTCCAGCCCCGCGCTTCCGAGGCCAGCACCCGCGCCGATACACTCATCAAGGGGCACGCCGCCCAGCAGGTGCATCCAGATGCTGCTGGCCGAAGTATTGGCAATGCCCATTTCTCCCATACAGACAATGTTGGAACCCTCATCGTGGCACAGCGTCACCAATTCGGCACCACTCGCCATGGCATCCGTCATTTCTTCAATGCTCATGGCCGACTCATGTAGGAAATTCCGGGTGCCACGGGCCACCTTACGGTTGATGATGCCGGGCGAGGTCGGGCTTTCGGCGTAATAGGGACTGAGGTCGTAGTCCACGCCCATGTCAACAATCATCAAACGAAACCCGTGTTGTCGGCAGAACATGTTCACGCCGCCGCCACCTCGTGTGAAGTTAATCATTTGTTGCCAGGTCACTTCACGGGGACTGACGCTCACGCCCTCGCGCTCAATGCCGTGGTCGCCGCCAAACAGCAGGTGACAGGGGTGGCGCAACTCGGGAGAGAGGGTTTTCTGAACCATGCATATTTGCATGGCCAGTTCCTCAAGCCTGCCCAACGAGCCCTTCGGCTTGTTCAGGTTGTCAATCTTGGCTTGTATCTTCGAGCGCAACAACTCGTCGCCAACGGTCGATATGTTTGGTAACTTTATCATCATTTGTGTTTAGAGTCCGGGGCGGTGATGAGAGGGGGCTTTGATTGTTACTGGTATGCCGCTGACCATCAGTATCACCTTGTCGGCGCGCCGTGCCACATATTGGTTCATCCATCCTTCAAGGTCGGTGAAACGCCTCTGCACGGCATTTGGGCTCACTCCCCCGCTTCCTATCTCGTTGGTAACGAAGATGAAGGTGGCATCCTGGCTTGTCAACAGGTCAAATTCCTTTTTCACGGCCTCCAGGGCCTCGTCAACGGTGGGTTGAGCCTGTCCGTCCTCTTCAGCATTGAAAAAGAAGTTGGTACACCACAGGGTGATGCAGTCCACCACAACCACGCGCCCCCGCACGTCGTGGCGGCTCAGCCATTTTTCCTCTTCAATGTTCGTCCACGCACTGCCGCGCCGTTGCTGGTGCCTGACAATGCGCTTTCGGAACTCATCATCCCAGGCATGGGCGGTGGCCATATACACCGGATGGTCACTCAGTTCCAAGGCCATGCGCTCCGCCTCTTCGCTTTTTCCCGAGCGCTGGCCGCCCGTTATCAAGATGATTTTGCTCATAACCCAAAGACTCAGCCCCGGTCATCCCAATGGGAAGAAACCGACAACGGGCCTCCCCCATTGGTGGATGAAGGGAACTTTCAATTATTTCTTAACCAACAACTTGCAGGCAACCGTCGTGCCGTCGGCAGCTGTCAGGCGTGCCACATAACAACCGTCGCTGAATGCGGGCAGTGTCCACTCGTTGCGCCCTGTCCTGAGGGTGACATCAGTGGCAAACAGTTGCTGACCTGACATGGAATAGATGGCCAGGCGGCCGTTCTGAGCCTTGTCGGCATTGGCAATGAGCAGGTCCTGCATGTATTTCAGCGAAAGCCCGGCGGGCACAGCCTCCCTGAGGGCGATGCCGGTATGCGTCGGAGCTTCGGTGGCATAGCTGTTTTTCAGGTTCTTCGCGCCGATGGTTGCCACATCCATGACGAACACGTTTTCAGAGCCGTCGGGGAAGCGCCCCACGGTGTGGTCCATGTCGTGGCCGGGATACGGGAGTTCATTGGTCCAACTGTCATCGGCAGCCGTCAGACACACAACTCCGTCGCCGTCGTCAAGCTTGAACGAGGCATGGTGCTGCGAAATGGGATCGCGCTTGTCGCACCACACGACGAGATGTCCGTAGGGCGGAATAACGCTGCTCACGCCTTCGGGCGACACGATTTTGCATTTGTGCAGGTTCTCGCGGTCGTTGCTCAGGTACATGCCCTCCACGTCAACAGGCTGGCCCGTGGTGTTGTAGAGCTCCACCCAGTCGGCCCGCTTGAAATAGTCGTTGACATAGGAGTCGTTGGCGGCGCTCACCTCGTTGACCACCACGGGAACGGCGGGAGCCGACGCATTGGGTGCAAAGGTGGCGGTGAGGTTCACACTGCCCGAGGGCAGGTCCATCTCCTCACTGGTGGACACCATCTGTCCGCTGCCGTCTTTCCATCCGCTGAACACGAACCCTGCCGGAGCCTCGGCACGCAGCCGCACGGGAGCAAAGAGCTGGCCGTTGAAGTCGGCATAGGGCACTTCCAGGCCGTTGACAAAGAGTGTGGCCCCTTGTGTGTCGGCCGAAAGCTGAACGTTCTGTGCCGGCACCGACGACAGCTGGAAGAGGCTGTAGCGCTTCATGGCACCGGTCACGGTGGTCATCCACGTGTTCAGCTTGTTCTTCATGTCGTTGGCGGTGTTCATAGGCGAGCCGTTCTCAAAGGCCATCATCGCTTTCACGCGGTTGGCAAGCTCGTCGATGATGGCCCTGGCGCGGGTCTTCTCAAAGACGCTGCCGCCCATCAGGCAGAAGACGTCGATGAACTGGCGGCGGAACTGCTCGTTTTTCAACAGGTTCTGCAAGATGGTCACCATTTCAATCTCAAGGGTCAGTTCCACCTGCTTGTCGTAGAGGAAATGGAAGGTGTAGGTCTTCTTATTGAAGAAGGTGGTGAAGGGGTCGCGCTCCTCGAAGGCGAAATCCTGGTCGAAGGACACAAAGCGGAAGCGCCCGCCGTCGTGCAGCCTGTAGCCCTTGATGTTGTTCTGAGGCCAGTCGTTGCCGCCGAGGTAGAGGGTTGCCGCCATGTTGTTGATATACTCGTCAACGTCGAGCACCTGGCGGATTTCGTCGTAAACGCCCGGCTCGTTCACCCGTGCCGACAGCTGGTAAAGGCGTTCAAAGGCCTCGCGCGTGCCGCATTTCTGCACATAGCCCGAGTCGGCGTCCATCTCGAAGAGGTCGATGATGTCGTCGTCCCATCCGCGGTTGGCAAAGACGAAGTGCTTGTTGTTGGGCTCACGCATGTTGATAACCCCGATATACTTGCCGTTGATGTAGTGGACCACGGGGTTATAGCTCTGTGCGTCGAGGTCGATGCCGCTGCGCAGTATCATGGTTTCCAGGGCACCGTCCTTGATGCGGCACCAGTTGTCGTTGCCGCCATTGCGAATCTGAAGCGTGCGGTTGCGAATGTAGGGTTTTTCGGCAAAGAAGGGATAGTCGAGGGTCTTGGGCGTGCCAAACACCTTGTTGCCCTTCAGCTTGAAGGAGTGGGGCTCCCAGGCGCGGCTCCATCCGCCGCACATCTCCAGGATGGCGTCCTGCTGGAAGAGCTGCTCTCCGCCGGGTGTCATATAAACGAAGTTCACCGGCCGCTCCCAGTCCATGTTCCAGTTGCAGGGCTGGTCTTGTCCGCGGCCCGGCTTGCCGTTGGTGCCTCTTACCATCACGCCGTGCTCGTTGCCATAGAGGTAGTCGTCGGGCGACACCACCGACAAAACGGGGATGGTGAAGTCGTGCTGCTTCTTGATATAGGAACGCGTGACGACATCGCTGGGCAGCCACCCGTCGCGGAAGAAGCGGAAACGATAGTTGGTGGTGGAATAGATGGTGAACACGCCGGTGGTGCTCGTCTTGCCGGTGGTCAAGGTGGGCACGGTGCCGTCGGTGGTATAGCGCAATATGGCACCCTCAGGCACCGACACATTGACCATGAGTGAATTTTGGAAAATCTGGGAAGCTTGGTTGACTTCGGGCTTGGGCAACTGCTGGGAGGCGAAGTCTGAGCTGGTGTTTGACATCAGCGGCGTGGGGTCGCCCGTGAGAAGCCATTCCCCCACCCCGTCAACATTCCGAGCGTAGGAAATGCGGCCGAGGGCGGCGGGATAGCTGACGCTCACCATCAGTTCGCCCGCGGAATTGCTCAGATAGAGGCTGCCGCCTTCCACTTCAAGCTTGAAGGGAGCCTCGATGCCGCACAGCTCGTTGTGGTCGAACCAGATAAGGCCCATGCCGTTGGCCGGCAGCACGGGCATCTCCTCGGGCATGTGCCACTTCCGCAGGTTCTTCGCGTCATCGCTAAGATAGCAGCCGCCCAGTTTCACCGGTTGCGACGAGAGGTTAAGGAGTTCGGCCCACCCGTCGAAATTCACGCTGGGGCTCCAGAACATATCGTAGTTGGCGGCCATAATCTCGTTGAACGCCACATTGGTGGCCGTGGGCTCGTCAACATCGGCATAGTACTCCAGTTGGAAATTGTCGAAGCAACACCAGTTGCCGTTCAGCGTGCCGGTGTTCTTGATGCCGATGGTCACATCCTGCCCCTGGGCAAGCTCAAACTCCAGCACGTTCTGGTAGCAGTCCTGGTGGAACGCCTCGTGGGCGCTGGCCATGCCGTTGGGATAGAAGCGGAAGCCCTCCCACCAGTTGCCCTGCTGCCAGCAGTTGTTGGCCAGGTTGTTGGTGAACGACTGGTCGTAAACGCATGCCAGTTTCTTCTCGCTGCTGCCGGCATAGAGCAGGGCCGTGATGTTTTCCGAGTGGTTCTGGTGGGCATTGTAGGCCTGGTTGTTGTCGCGGGTGCGATAGAACCCTTGCACATGCAGGCGATATTTGCCCGCAGGAAGCGATGACAACTGCTGGCTGAGCACAAACGAGCCGTTGAAAATTTCCATACAGTCATACTGGACATGTTGCGACTGGAAGTTGCCCGTGACCGTCCACCCGTCGGCGGTATTGGCGTCGAACGACGGGTTTTGCACATACTGCGTGGTGACGTTGATCCACGCCTTTGCACCGCTGGCGGGAAGGCAGTGGACAAGGAGAAACGCCGGGAGAAGGAGCGATAACCGGAGTAATTTCATTTTTGGTGTAATTAGCGATAATAAGTGTATAAAAAACAATTTGGTGCAAAGGTACAAATTATTAAGTGAAAGGAAAAGGGGAAATGGGAAAATTTTTGGAAAAATATAAAAATACAAATTTGCAGGTTTCAAAGTCAAGCAGGACATGGGAAAGATGAGGTGGTTTGTTGCATTTTCAATGAGTGCCAAACAGTTTCAAAAGACCGCGACCTTCCGTGTTCTTCCGTGGTTATCATTTTGTCAAGATTTTTCAAAGATTATTTATTCTCCCAAGAGGCTTGACGGCAATTTTCGAGGAGAAATTTAGCAATTTGAGGGGAGAGAATTGGCAAATCTCTCCCCTTGATTTGCGGTCAAACCAAGCTCGATTTTCAATCCTCTGATATTCAACACCTTACAAAACCAACGAAAAACGACCCGTTTTGTCAAATATTTTTACCAATTTCCATCCATATCGTTATCCACATCAAAGCAAAGAAAAAGAGAATCTTTTTGTACAAGCCTACTATATTTTAATAAGGTAAAGAGAGGCCCTGTCCCCGGCCCCTCTCGTTAGGAGGGATTTTAAGTTTTGAGTTATTAATTATGAGCTATGGCGGCAGTAAAACTCATATCTCATAACTCATACTTTAAAGATTTCAAAATCTTTTCCCCCAAGGGGAGATTAGAGGGGGGCCTTCACCTTTTCACCTTTTCATTTTCACACCTTTTAATGATGACAACATATTTTTCACTTTCACCTTCTGTCTTTTTTCAGTTTTTTTCCCTAATTTTGCAACGAATTTCAAACAATAACCATTTAAATCAACAAACAGGATGGAAAACAAGACATACGGGCATTTTGACGACTCGCGCCGCGAGTATGTCATCACCGATCCTCAGACACCGTGGCCGTGGATTAACTATCTGGGCAACGAGGACTTCTTCTCACTCATTTCAAACACCGCCGGCGGCTACGCCTTCTTCAAGGATGCCAAGTTCCGCCGCATCACCCGCTACCGCTACAACGGCGTGCCGATGGATGCCGGAGGCCGCTATTTCTACATCAACGACGGCGGCACCCTGTGGAACCCGGGATGGAAACCGTGCAAAACACCGCTCGACCACTATGAATGTCGCCACGGAATGGGCTACACAAGCATCACCGGCGTGAAAAACGGCGTGGAGGCACAGGTGCTCTTCTTCGTGCCGCTGAAGAAATGGTGCGAAGTTCAGAAGCTGACGCTCACCAACAAGAGCGGCGAGACGAAAAAGCTGAAGGTGTTCTCGTTCCAGGAATGGTGCCTGTGGAACGCCGCCACCGACATGGAAAACTTCCAGCGCAACTTCTCCACCGGCGAAGTGGAAATCGACGGTTCCGTCATCTACCACAAAACGGAATACACGGAGCGCCGCAACCACTACGCCTTCTACGCCGTAAACACCGAGGTGCAGGGCTTCGACACCGACCGCGAATCGTTCATCGGACTCTACAACGGCTTCGACACCCCCGACGTGCCGAGGGCCGGAAAAGCCAAGAACTCGGTGGCCCACGGATGGAGCCCCGTGGCATCGCACTTCATTGAGGTGGAACTGAAGCCGGGGGAAAAGAAAGACCTGGTCTTCGTGCTGGGATATGTGGAAAACGCACAGGAA
>JAFVHN010000075.1 GCA_017474515.1 Prevotella sp.
GCCAAATCTCTCCCCGAAATTTGCGGTCAAACTTATTGAGGGAACTAAAAAACCATGAAAAATCTTGACAAAAATGATTGCGCTTCGCCAAATGATAAAGGTACTTTTAGTTATGAGTTCTTAATTATGAGTTATGATGACAGCCGTTTTCCGTTTTTTCAACTTTTCATTTTTTCAACTTTTCTACTTTTAAATAGCGGCAGCTTATTCTTCACTCATTACTTTTAGTTCCCTCAAATTAGGTACTTGCACTCTGAAATGAAAAGAAAAACAAGTTTTCCTTTTGCATTTCGCTCGTTTATTCGTACCTTTGCCCCCGTAATCATTGAAAGGACGCAATAAATGGAATTTTCCGCAAAGCAAATAGCCGATTTCATTCAAGGACGAGTGGAAGGAAACGAGAATGTGACAGTAAGCACGTTTGCAAAAATTGAAGATGGCAAACCGGGGGCCATCTCTTTTCTTTCAAACCCCAAATACAACCACTTTATTTATGAAACGAAGTCAAGCATTGTGATTGTGAACGACGACATGGTGCTTGAAAAGGAAGTGTCGCCTACGCTCATCCGCGTGAAAAACGCCTACGAGGCCGTGGCACGGCTCCTGCAACTCTACGATAGCATGAAGCCCCGCAAGAAGGGCATCGACCCGCTGGCTTTCATTTCGCCGAGTGCCGTCATTGGCAAAGACTGCTATATCGGAGCCTTTGCCTACATCGGAGAGGGCGTGGAAATTGGCGACGAATGTCAGATTTACCCGCACGCCGTCATCGAAGACCATGCAAAGCTCGGTGAAAAGTGCATCATCTACCCCAATGTCTCCATTTATCACGAATGTCGCCTCGGCAATCGCGTGACCATCCACTCCGGAAGCGTCATCGGCGCCGACGGCTTCGGCTTTGCGCCAAGCACCGACGGTTACGACAAAATACCTCAGATTGGCATTGTGGTCATCGAGGACGATGTGGAAATAGGAGCCAATACCTGCGTGGACCGCTCGACCATGGGGCAGACCGTTGTTCATAAAGGCGTGAAACTCGACAATCTCGTGCAAGTGGCGCACAATGTGGAAGTGGGCGAAAACACCGTCATGTCGGCACAGGTGGGAATAGCCGGAAGCACGAAGGTGGGCACATGGTGCATGGTGGGCGGACAAGCCGGCTTTGCAGGGCATATCACCGTGGGCGACAAGACGTTCGTGGGGGCTCAGTGCGGCGTGAATAGCAGCCTGAAAGGCAACCAAAGCGTCATTGGCTCACCGGCCATGGAGCCGAGGGGATTCTTCCGCTCGTCGGTGATTTTCCAGAAATTGCCCGAAATGTACAAACAGCTCAACGCACTTCAAAAAGAGATTGAAGAACTGAAAAATAAATGAAGAAAACACCATAACGACATGTTGAAACAGGAAACACTAAAAGGGAGCTTTTCACTATTCGGAAAAGGACTGCACACGGGGCTGAGCCTCACGGTGACTTTTAATCCGGCTCCCGAAAACACAGGATACAAAATCCAGCGCATCGACCTTGAGGGCGAGCCAATCATTGACGCCATTGCCGAAAACGTTACCGAAACCACGCGCGGCACCGTGCTTTGCAAGGGCGATGTCAGGGTTTCTACCGTGGAACACGGCCTGGCCGCACTCTATGCCATGGGTATCGACAACTGCATCATTCAGGTGAACGGTCCCGAATTCCCCATCCTCGATGGTTCGGCCATCACATACGTGAAGAAAATCAAGGAGGTGGGCATTGAAGAGCAGAACGCGCCCAAGGACTTTTATGCCATACGACACAAGATTGAGGTAAAGGATGAAGAGTCGGGCTCAAGCATCATCATCCTGCCCGACGAGGAGTTCTCCATCACGGCCATGTGCTCCTTTGAGTCGAAATTCATCAATAGCCAGTTCGCCACACTTGAGCACATGAACAAGTTTGAGGACGAAATTGCTCCGGCACGCACATTCGTCTTTGTGCGCGACATTGAGCCACTCCTCAAGGCCAACCTCATCAAAGGCGGCGACATGGACAATGCCATCGTCATCTATGAAAGGAAACTCGAACAGGTGCAGCTCGACAAACTCGCCGACCTGTTGGGAGTGCCTCATATCGACCACGACAACATCGGCTACATACAACATAAGCCGCTGGTGTGGGAAAATGAATGTACACGCCACAAACTTCTCGATATCATCGGCGACATGGCCCTCATCGGAAAGCCCATCAAGGGCCGCATCGTGGCAACACGTCCCGGACACACCATCAATAACAGGTTTGCCCGGGCCATCAGAAAAGAAATACGCAAGCATGAAATTCAGGCTCCGTTCTACAATCCCAACGACGAGCCTGTGATGGATGTGAACCGCATTCGGGAACTTCTGCCTCACCGGTATCCCATGCAGCTCGTTGACAAGGTGATTTCTCTCGGTCCCACAACCATCGTTGGCGTGAAAAACATCACCAGCAACGAACCGTTCTTCCAAGGGCATTTCCCACAGGAACCCGTCATGCCAGGAGTGTTACAGATTGAGGCCATGGCTCAGTGCGGCGGACTGCTCGTGCTCAACACCGTGGAAGAACCCGAGAAATGGAGCACTTATTTCATGAAAATCACCGACGTGAAGTTCAGGAAGAAGGTGGTGCCTGGCGACACCCTCATCTTCAAAGTGGAACTTCTCGCCCCCCTGCGCCACGGCATTTCATCCATGAAAGGCTATATGTTCGTGGGCGACTCCCTCGTTTCCGAGGCCTCGTTCACCGCACAAATCGTTAAAAACAAGTAAATCCCCTCGTCCATCATGAATCAAATCAGCCCTTTTGCTTTTGTTCATCCCGAAGCCAAGCTCGGCGACAACAATATCATCGGCCCCTTCTGCTTCATCGACAAGAATACCGAGATGGGTGACAACAATGTTCTTCAGAACAGCGTTACCATCAACTACGGCGCACGCATAGGCAACAACAACGAAATCTTCCCCGGCGCAAGTCTTTCCACCAAGCCTCAGGACCTGAAATTCCAGGGGGAAGACACCATCTGCCAAATCGGCGACAACAACTCCATCCGCGAAAATGTCACCATTTCAAGGGGAACGGCCTCAAAAGGCACCACTGTGGTGGGCAGCAACAACTTGCTCATGGAGAACATGCACATTGCCCACGACTGCGTCATCGGAAACGGCTGCATCATCGGTAACAGTACCAAGTTCGCTGGCGAAGTGGTGGTTGATGACAATGCCATTATCTCGGCAACGGTGCTCTTCCACCAGTTCATCAGGATTGGAGGCTATGTAATGATACAGGGCGGAAGCCGCACCAGCCAGGACATTCCGCCTTACATCATTGCGGGAAAAGAGCCGATCCGCTACGCCGGCATCAACCTCATCGGCCTGCGTCGCCGCGGTTTTTCCAACGAAACCATCACCCAAATTCACGATGCCTACAGGCTGCTTTATTCAAAAGGCGTAATGGCCGAGGGCATAGAAGAAATAAAACGCAACCTTCCGCTCACACCCGAAATTCAATACATCATCGATTTCGTTCAAAGTTCAAAGCGCGGCATCCTCAGATAAGTGCTTGATACTGTTGAAGAAATGAAAACCCTTATCGTAATACTCGGTCCCACCGGAGTAGGCAAGACAGAACTCTGCCTCCAAGTGGCCGAGTATTTTTCTTTGCCCATCATCAATGCCGACTCACGACAAATCTTCAAGGGAATACCGATAGGCACGGCGACACCCACCGCCGAACAACAACGGCGCGTGCGCCACTACATGACGGAGATGCTGCCGCTTGATGCCTATTACAACGCCTCCATGTTTGAGGAGGATGTCATGAAACTGCTGCAAGAGCATTTCTTGCACCACGACGTGGCTCTGATGTGTGGCGGAAGCATGATGTACATCGACGCTGTTTGCCAAGGCATGGGCGACCTGCCCACCATTCCCGACGACCTGAGGGAAGAAATGAAACGAAGATTGAAAGAGGAGGGGTTGCAAACCCTATGCGAAGAGCTGCAAAGGCTCGACCCCGATTATTTCGCCATTGTTGACAAAAACAACTACCGACGGGTGGTGCATGCCCTCGAAATCATCCATTTCACCGGAAAGACATTCACTTCGCTCAGGACGGGAACCAAGAAGCAACGGCCTTTCAACATCCTGAAAATCGGCCTCAACCGCCCCCGGCAAGAACTTTACGACCGCATCAACAGGCGCGTTGACCAGATGATGGCCCAGGGATTGCTTGAGGAGGTCATCGCCCACAACGACATGCGGCATCTGCAAAGTCTTAACACCGTGGGCTACAAAGAACTTTTCAACTATCTCGACGGCATTTGGACACTGGAGGAGGCCGTGGAAAGAATTAAGGGAAACACCCGCCGATACGCACGCAAACAACTCACCTGGTTCAAGCGCGACCCAGACATCCACTGGCTCGACCTTTCAACAATCACCCCGCAACAGGCCATACAAGGAATTAGGAATGAGAAATTAGGAATTAGGAATGAGGAATGAAAGAATGGGATGATAATATGAAAGAAGACAATATCATATTACTAAAAGCAAAACTGTTTGCTGTGCGAATAGTCAACTTATACAAATATCTGAGCGTTGAAAAGCATGAGTTTGTATTATCAAAGCAGATTATGCGAAGTGGCACAAGCATTGGGGCTAATGTCAATGAAGCAATGTGTGGAATCAGTAAAAAAGATTTTCTCGCAAAGATGTATATTGCTTTCAAAGAATGTGCAGAAACAAACTACTGGCTTGACTTGCTTTATGATACCGATTTTCTTACCGAAAAAGAATACTTGTCCATAAAAAACGACTGTGAGGAATTAAAAAAAATACTAAGTAGTATTACTAAAACCACACAAACCCAATTAAATTCCTAATTCCTCATTCCTAATTCCTAATTCAAAATTAGCTATGTTTACTAATAAGCAAAACGTCAATATCCTTACGCAACAACTCGTTGCATACGGCGTCAACACAGCCGTGATTTGCCCGGGCAGCCGCAATGCGCCTATTATCCATAACCTCAACGAGTGTGCCTCCATCCGCTGTTTTCCCGTTACCGACGAGCGCAGCGCGGGTTTCTACGCCCTCGGTCTATCGCTCGCAGCCCAACGCCCCGTGGTGGTCTGCGTCACCTCCGGCACGGCCCTTCTCAACCTATTGCCGGCCGTGGCAGAAGCGTGGTACCGACAAATACCGCTCATCGTCGTTTCCGCCGACAGGCCACTGGCATGGATAGACCAACAAGACGGACAGACGCTGTCACAGGCCGATGCCCTGCACGGATTCGTGAAAAAAGCCGTCACCCTGGCAGAGCCCCACGATGATGAAACGACGTGGCATTGCCACAGGCTCGTTGATGAATGCCTACAAGAACAACTACGCCACGGCAGCCGCTTTCCCATACATATCAATGTTCACATTTCCGAACCCCTTTTCGATATCACTGTCCCCCGGCTACCAGCCACCAAGCCCGTCGTCAGGGCCAACCGCTCTTTCAACCGCGAAGCCATCAGGCAGACACTCATTGCGCGATTGCTACAAGCCCGCCGCCCCATCATCATTGTAGGACAGACGGCACCCGGTGCCTGCCAAGAGGCAACGGCTTTAAGGGTTCGCCAAAATTTTGTTGTCCTTCACGAGCAACTGGCCGACTTGCCCCATCCCACGCATTTCGAGGAAATCATCAGGCAGACAGAGACCTCACCGGCCCTTCAATCGTCATTTTTTCCCGATTTCATCGTATATATCGGTGGCACGCTGGTGAGCAAACCGCTCAAAAAAATGCTGCGGAAAACCCATGCTCCCACATGGATTGTCAACCCCGACGGCACCCTCTACGACACCTTTATGAACCTTGAAGGCATCGTGGAATGCGACTGCCCCACCGCATTTCAGGAACTGGCAGGCATCGCAGCCGAAGCCCTGTCGCCGCAGGCCACCAGCTACCGGCAGCTATGGGATGAAGCACTGGACATGGCCGACCGTCACAATGCCACTTTCATCCCCACTTATTCGCAACTCGCCGCCGTGAGGTGCTTGGAAGAAAACAACCACGCCGCCACCCACTATGCCAATAGCTCCGCCATCAGGCTGGCCAACATTTTCGCGTGGAAATACGTCTATTGCAACCGCGGTGTCAACGGCATAGACGGCAGCCTGTCCACCGCCGCAGGCTTTTCGCTTCACGATACTTCCGAAAAAACCGTATGCGTCATCGGCGACCTCAGTTTCTTCTACGACCAAAACGCCCTGTGGAACCGCATGATTGGCGGCAACCTGCGCATTCTGCTGCTCAACAACGGCGGCGGAGGCATCTTCCATCAGTTAAACGGAGTGAAGGAAAGCGCTGCATTTCAAACATTTATAGCCGCTGAACATCATGCAAGCGCCGAGGGCATTTGCCGGCAAAACAACATTCTCTACCTTTCAGCCAACGACATGCCGTCCATGCAAGAGGGCATCAGCCATCTGCTTTCGGTTGAAGCCTCACGCCCCGTGCTGTTGGAAGTCTTTACTACTCCCGAACAGGATGCCGCAGCCCTCAACGCCTATTTCTCAACCCCGCTGCCACTATCGTTGCTTCAGCAAAACGTATAAAACTGTAAGCAGGCTTTACTGAAAAAGTATTCGGGAAAGAAAATGTAAAGATTTTTCATGGTTTTTTGAAGCATCGAAATGGAAAGATGGCATTTTTCTAGGAGAAATCTTCAAGATTGAGACAAGAAATCTTCAAGATTTCTCACCGAAATTTGCGGTCAAACTCAAGGGGCTTTTCAAGTGTTTGATTTTCAGTGGTTTACGAAAACAACGACAAAACGGTCAATTTTGTCAAATATTATTACCAAATTTACCCTATGTAGCTATCCACCCCGAATTGAGGAAAAAGGGGATAAACTCTCAAACTCCAACGGACAATCAGAGCTTGAGAGAGTTGAATTGAAAGTATGGAATATCAGAAGCGCTGATAGCAGAGGTAATATTTCCGCACTTTTCTTGAAAGAAGGTTGATGTTGAGTATTTCTGAGCTTTCGGCGATGTCCCTGATGGTGCCGTCTTTGTAGAGGATGCCTATCTGGTCGTCGTGGATGTCATACATGTCTTTCTCAATGGTGTTGACCGACATGAGGTATCGGGCATCGTCGTTGCTGATGCCGGCCTGCCGGCTTATCTCCTCGCGCAGGGCGTTGAGTTTTTCCTCGCCGACGGGTTCTTCGTAAACCTCCACCTTGAAGATGTTGCGGTTGATGAGGTCGGTGGCGAGCATGGCAAGAATCTTGTCGTTGCTCTTCATCCACACCTTGATGGCGCTCCATACGTCGTTGTCGTCGAGGGTTTCGTAATGGCCGAGTGCTTCCTCGTGGCTATTGAAGAATTTGGCGTCAACATCGTTCTTGAGGAAATATTGGAGTGCGGGCGGCGCAAACACGTCGTGCCCCTCCATGGCCAGCTGCTTGGCTCGTCGCAGGGTGTTGACCAGTACTTTCTCGCAGGCCACGGCCGTTTTGTGCAAATATACCTGCCAGTACATGAGCCTCCTGGAGGTGAGGTAGTTCTCTATGGAATAGATGCCTTTTGAGTTGACCACCAGGTGGTCGTCCACCACGTCGAGCATCTTAATGATACGGGCAGAGCCGATGTTGCCCTCGTGGACGCCGGTGAAGAAGGAATCGCGCCGCAAATAGTCCAGGCGGTCCATGTCGAGCTGTGAGCTGATGAGCTGGTGAAGGAATTTCTTAGGATATTCGTCCTTGAAGATTTTCAGCGCGTAGTTCAGTTGGCCGTTCATCTCGCGGTTGATTTGTTCCATCATCATGAGCGAGATTTCCTCGTGGGTGATGCCGCTGATGAGGGTGTCTTCCAAGACATGCGAGAATGGACCGTGGCCGATGTCGTGCATCAAGATGGCCGCCTGCACGCCCTCTGCTTCCGGCTCAAAGAAGTAGATGCCTTTCTGCGAGAGCGATGTCACGGCCTCGCTCATCAGGTGGAAGGCTCCAATGCTGTGCTGGAAACGGGTGTGTTGGGCGGCGGGATAAACCACAGATGCCAAGCCGAGTTGCTTGATGCGTGTAAGGCGCTGCATCAGAGGGTGTTGCACAATTTGGAGAAGTGGGCCGCGAGGAATCTTTATAAACCCGAAAACGGGGTCGTTGATGATTTTGCTGTCGTTCATTATGATTAAATTGGGTGTTGCAAAAGTATGCAAAAACCGTTTTCAAGGCAATTATCAAAAGGGTTTCAGATAAAAAAAGAAATTGGAATAATGATTGTCATTTCCCCTGAACCGGGAATGATTTTCTAATTATTCCAATTTCTTTCAAATGTCAAATATTGGGATTTAATTCAGTCCGAACAAGGTCTTCAGTCCGCCATCTACACCAGAGAATCCCATGAAGGCGAGGCTGAGAAGGCCGGCCGTTACAAGAACGATGGCCGTGCCCTGCATGCCCTTGGGGATTTTGGAAAGAGCCATTTGCTCGCGAATGCCGGCAAACACGGTGAGCGCTAGGCCGAAGCCGATGGCCGTGGAGAAGGCGTAAACAATGCTTTGCATCAGCGAATAGTCTTTCTGGATGACCAGGATGGCCACGCCCAATACGGCACAGTTGGTGGTGATGAGCGGAAGGAAAATGCCAAGGGCCTGATAGAGCGTCGGCGACACCTTCTTGAGAATGATTTCCACCATTTGCACCAGGGCGGCAATGACGAGAATGAAGACAATGGTCTGTAGGTATTGCAGGCCAAAGGCATCGAGCACGAAATGCTGGATGAGGTATGTCACGATGGTGGCCAGCGTCATTACAAAGGCCACGGCCGCCGACATTCCCAGCGAGGTGTTTACTTTCTGCGACACGCCGAGGAAGGGGCAGATGCCGAGGAATTGCGACAATATGATATTGTTGACAAATATTGCCGATATGAATATTAAAAGGTATTCCATAAGATGAGTTTTGAGTTATAAATGATGAGTTTTGAGTTCTTGATTCATAACCTAAAGAAGTTACCGCATCTTGTTCACCACGGCCACGAGGAAGCCCAGGGTGATGAAGGCTCCAGGAGGCAGCACGAACATAAGCATGTTGTAGGTTTCGGGAAGGAGGGTGTAGTCGAAAATGCTTCCTGCTCCGAGGAATTCCCTGCAAATGCCCAGCAAGGTGAGGCCAAGAGTGAAGCCCAGGCCGATGCCGATGCCGTCCATGAGGCTTTCCATAGCGCCGTTCTTGGCGGCAAAGGCCTCCGCGCGACCAAGGATGACACAGTTTACAACAATGAGCGGAATGAAGAGGCCCAGCTTGGCGTAGATGCCGGGAACGTAGGCCTGCATCACCATCTGCAGGATGGTCACGAACGATGCTATGACCACAATGAAGACGGGAATGCGCACCTTGTCGGGCGTGAGGTTCTTAATCAGCGAGATGACGATGTTGGAGCAAATGAGCACAAACATCGTGGCCAGTCCCATCGAAAGGCCGTTGATGGCACTCGTGGTGGTGGCCAGCGTGGGACACATGCCGAGCATTAGTACAAAGGTTGGGTTTTCCTTTACAATGCCGTTTTTGATAATGCTAATATAATTCATAATAAGTATGCTTTTGGTAGTGAGTCATAAATGATGAGTTTTGAGTTCATTATTCACAACCGACTTTATCATTTGTTTAATTTCGTTGCTCCGCTTTCACCATCGATAGGTGTGGCCTTGTAGGCCTTATAGGCGTTGTTGACGGCCAGGAGGAAAGCGCGGCTGGTGATGGTCGAGGCGGTGATGGCGTCAACCTTTCCGCCGTCTTTGCTCACTTGAAGTTCCTCTCTGGGGTTCTTGCCGATGATGTCGCCTTTTTGTCCTTTCTGGAACCAGTTGTCGGCCTTTGCACCCAGTCCGGGCGTTTCGGCGTGTTCCAAGAGTGCATAGCCCAGGATATTACCTTCAGGGTCGAATCCCACAAGCACCTTCAGGTCGCCGCCAAATCCGCCGGTGGTGCTTTCCACGGCCGCTCCGAGGTCTTTCTTAGCGGCATCCTGCGTCTGGTAGATGATATAGGTGAGCTCTTTGCCGTTGGCATCGTTTTGCCGCACCGTGTCGGTTTTTGCAACATTGAGATCGCCTCCGCCCATCACGGCCTTGATGCCGTCTTCGAGCGTCTTCTGCTTTTGTTCGGCAATGGGTTTCTCGGTGATATGGTTCACGAAGGCCAGGATGCAGCCCGTGATGACGGCCACTCCGGTAAGCACCATCACCATGTTTGTTATAGATGATTTCAGTTTTTCCATTACTCTGATAGTCTTGATGATGAAGTGTTATTTCTTAGCAGGCACTTCGCCGAAACGCTTGGGCTTCATGTAAGTGTTGATGAGGGGGGTGAAGGCATTCATGATAAGAATGGCAAACGACATGCCTTCGGGATAACTGCCCCAGTTGCGGATGATGACGGTAAGCAGGCCGATGGCAACGCCATAGACGAGCTGGCCTTTTCCGGTCATGGGCGAGGTGACGTAGTCGGTGGCCATGAAAATGGCGCCGAGCATCAGTCCGCCGGTAAGGATTTCAGCAAAGGGGTCGGCATATACCGGGTTGGCCAGGTGCAAAAGTCCGCTGAACACAAACACGGTGGCAATGATGCTGACCGGAATGTGCCAGGTGATGATTTTCTTCCAAAGCATGTAGGCCAGGCCAAGCAACAGTGCCAGGGCGCACACCTCGCCGATGGTGCCGAGGCCGCCGGTGGGATTGGCTCCCAGGAGCAGGTGAGTGGCCGAAGGCAAATCGTTGAGAATGTCGGCGTTGCCGGTCTTTATGGCCTGTTTCATGATGGCCAGCGGAGTGGCACCCGTTTCGGCATCAAGATAGCTTGTCAGTTGTCCGGCCTTGGGCCATGACGTCATTTGAGCAGGGAAACTGATAAGGAGAAATGCACGTCCCAAGAGTGCGGGATTGAAGATGTTCATGCCGAGTCCGCCGAACGTCATTTTCCCGACGCCAATGGCAAACAACGCTCCGATGATGATAATCCACACCGGAAGGTTGGAAGGCATGTTAAAGCCGAGCAGCAGGCCCGTCAGGATGGCCGACCCGTCGCAAATCGTGTTTTTCTCATTTCTTAATATATACTTGTTGATGGCCCATTCAAAGAACACGCAGGCAACCACACTGCTGACGAGCACGATGGCAGAACCCAGTCCGAAATAGAAGAGGGAGACAAGGAGTGCCGGAACAAGTGCGAAGATAACGCCATACATGTTCTTCTCCACCGAGTCGTTGCCATGCGCATGGGGCGATAAGGAAACAATCAATTTACTCATCTTTATTATTTGTATTATCGGTTTACAAGAATAAGATTATTTTTTCGCATTGCGGGCGCGTATGATGCCCATGACGGTTGATTTGCCCTGCCGTATGTTGTCGAGCAGCGGACGGTGAGCCGGGCATGTGAACTGGCAGGAGCCACACTCTATGCAAGAAGTGACATCCTCGGCCTCCACGCGCTCCCAGTCCTTCAGGCTCGACAGGGTGGCCAACAAGTAGGGTTCCAGTCCCATGGGGCATGCCCCCACGCACTTGGCACAACGGATGCACGGCTGGGGTTCTTTCCTGCGGGCATCGTCGTCAGAGAGAATGGTCACGCTATTGGTGCCCTTGCAGATGGGAACATCGACCGAAGTAAGGGCTTTGCCCATCATTGGTCCGCCGGCGAGCAACTTGTTGTCGCCCTCGGGCATTCCGCCGCATGCTTCTATCAGGTCAGACATGGGGGTGCCCATCCTTACAAGGAAGTTTCCGGGATTTGCCAGGCGTTTGCCCGTCACGGTGGTGTAGCGTTCAAAGAGCGGCTTGTTCTTCATAACAGCCTCGTAAACGGCGAAGGCCGTGCCCACGTTTTGCACGATGGCACCCACATTGACGGGGATGGCCGGCGGTGCAGGCACTTGGCGGTGTATGACGGCATCGACGAGCTGTTTCTCGCCTCCCTGAGGGTATTTCTTTGCCAGCGGCACAATTTCCACATTGGGATTGCCGGCCGTTTTTTCTTCAAAAAGGGCGATGGCCTTCGGCTTGTTGTCCTCAATGCCGATATAGCCTTTTGTCACTTTGGCGGCTTTCATCAGCAGGTCGAGGCCTACAAGGATTTCGTCGGCATGCTCCATCATCAGCCGGTAGTCGGCGGTGATGTAGGGTTCACATTCCACGGCGTTGATGATGACACATTCGGCCTTCGCCGTGGGCGGTGGGGTGAGTTTTATGAAAGTGGGGAATCCTGCGCCGCCCATGCCGGTGATGCCGGCCTTTTTCACCCGTTCCACAATTTCTTCGGGAGTCAGCTCGGGGTGTTCGGCCAGTGTTTCCAACTTGTCGGAGCGGTCGATGCTTTCTTCCCATTCATCGCCTTCCACGTTGATGATGATGACGGGTTTCCTGTAGCCAGTGGCATCTACGGCGGTGTCAACCTTGAACACCGTTCCCGACACCGACGAGAAGATGGGTGCCGAAACAAAGCCGCCGGCTTCGGCAATGAGCGTGCCTACCTTCACTTTGTCACCTTTGGCCACCACGGCCTTGGCCGGAGCGCCTATGTGTTGCGAAAGCGGGAAGATGGCCTGCTTGGGGAGTGCCGCCACCTTGGTTGCTACTTCATGGGTGAGCTTGTTCTCTTCTGGATGAACGCCACCAATTCGGAAAGTTCTCAGTTTCATGCCTTTGTCTCCTCTTCTTTAATTTCTACTTTAGGCTTGGGTGCAGGGAAGTTGACGGCATGAATGGCCTTCGTGGGGCATGCTTCAACACATTTCTTGCACAAGCGGCACTTGTTAAAGTCAATATAACTAACGTTGTTGGCAATCGAGATGGCCTCGAACTTACATTCCTTCAGGCATTTGCTGCATCCTATGCAAGCGGCCTTGCAGGCTTTCATGGCTGCCGGTCCCTTGTCTTTGTTCACGCAGCTCACGAACACTCGGCGGTTCTTCGGACCTTTCTTCCTCAGCTCGATGATGCTGCGCGGACAAGCCTTCACGCATGCTCCGCAGGCCGTGCACTTGTCGTCATCCACTTCGGGGAGTCCCGTCTCTTCGTTCATGCTGATGGCACCGAACTGGCATGCCGCCACACAATCGCCGCATCCCAGGCACCCGTAGCCGCAAGCCGTCTCGCCGGCTCCGGTGGCGTTCATGGCCGCACAGGTGCGCAGGCCGTCATACACAGCCACCTTGGGGCGATGTTCGCACGTGCCGTTGCATCTCACCACGGCCACCATCGGGTCGGAATTGGCAACGGCCATGCCCAGCAGGTCGGCAACTTTACTCATCACGTCGGCACCGCCAACGGGGCAGCTAAGGCCCTCCAGCGAGCCCTTGTCGGCCGCTTTCACCAGGGCGTCGGCCATTCCCGAACAGCCCGGATAGCCGCAACCGCCGCAATTGGCGCCTGGCAATACCTCGGTGACCTGTCCCACACGGGGATCTTCCTTAACAGCAAACTTCTTGGAACAAACATAGAGAATCACGGCTGCTATGAGCGCAATTCCTCCAAGAACCATTACTGCGGTCAAAATGAAACTCATAATTTTTTGTATTTGCTTTAGTTATTAATTGATTATTAGATTTCTGAATGATTCAGTGCTCCACGCGAAACGATATCTGCCTGCTGACGGCCCCCTTGAACACATATAATAATATATAATAAGGTATGAGGGAAGCCAGCCCGGCCAGCGCCATCACCGGCTCGCTCCGTGTGAACAGGCTGCACACAAACACCACCCCCACAAGCAGCAGGAAGGGAATGAGAAAGGCCAGCACCACGGCTTTCGCACCGGCATCCGACGACACGATGACCTTCACCCTGTCGCCTTTCGAGAAGGTGCCGGCATCGGCCTGGCCTCTCACCTCAATCAGCTTTTCTTTCTGCTCAGAGGCATGGCAGTGGCCCGCTATCTTGCACGAAGCACACGCCGACGTCTGCACTATTTTCACCGTAATGCAACCGTCCGTCGTGTCTTCTATAATGCCGCTATGCAGAATGTCGTGTGCCATCTGTTGTCGCACAACCCTACTTTTGTCATGTCGAGTTGACAATGCAAAGGTACAATTATTATTTCATAATTCCAATAAAAATAGCAAATAATTGAGTTTTTATGGCAAAAACGGCAGTGGGGCGCTTTTCATGCAAATAAAAAGTCGGAAAAATTTTGCCGTTTTCATAATTTGACGTAATTTTGTATCGTTGAACAAAAAATCAGTCATGTTATGAAAGCAACAGAGCAAACCAAGCAGCAGATAGAACGCGCCATCCGCAAGATAGCACACAAGTTGCCGGCCACCGACGATGTCACCGTCTTTTCCGACGTCCACCTACGGGTGTCGCAGGAGAGCGGTGAACTGGTGGCCTTCGACGACGACGACCAGGAGATTACAAGGTGCGTGGTGGAGCAGTGGATTGACAACAAAGACGATAATTTCTATCAGTCCGTAGCCGCCGTTCTAAGGGACCAGCTTCATAAGATGCAGCAGGTGGTTGACCATCTGGGCCTTGTGAAGCCCTACAGCTTTGTTCTTGAGAACGATGACAAGGAAGAAGTGGCTGAGCTGTATGTTGCCGACGACGACACCATCATCATCGGGGGTGACCTCATGGCCGGGCTTGACGATGACCTCGACAAATTCTTTGAGGAACTGATGGCTGAAAAGTGAAGGATTTTAAGTGAAAAGTGAAAAGTGAAGAGTGAAAAATTTGCTGCCGCCATTAAAAAGTGGAAAGTGAAGAGTGAAAAGTGAAAAATTTGCTGCCGCCATTAAAAAGTGGAAAGTGAAGAGTGAAAAGTGAAAAATTTGCTGCCGCCATCTAAAAGGTGAAAAGGTGAAAAAGCTGATAACGGCAGTCATCATAACTCATAATTAAGAACTCATAACTAAAAGTACCTTTATCATTTGGCGAAGCGCAATCATTTTTGTCAAGATTTTTCATGGTTTTTTAGTTCCCTCAATAAGTTTGACCGCAAATTTCGGGGAGAGATTTGGC
>JAFVHN010000076.1 GCA_017474515.1 Prevotella sp.
AAAGTATGTCCCTACAGTCGTCGGAAATCCCTGCAGAAAAACAGGGTTTGTTTGTAGGGACATACTTTATGTATGTCCGCCCGCCTCTTTTTTTGTTGGTTTTCGGACATACATGAAGTATGTCCCTACAGTCGTCGGAAATCCCGGCAGAACAACAGGGTTTGTTTGTAGGGACATACTTTATGTATGTCCGCCCGCCGCTTTTTTTCGTTTATTTTCGGACATACATAAAGTATGTCCCTACAGTCGTCGGAAATCTCGGCAGAAAAACAGGGTTTGTTTGTAGGGACATACTTTATGTATGTCCGCCCGCCTCTTTTTTTTGTTGGTTTTCGGACATACATAAAGTATGTCCCTACAGTTGGCGGAAACCCCGGTCCAGGTAAATTCGGCAGAACGGCAAAACGAAAAAGCGGGCAGAAACTCCGACTTAGAGTTTCTGCCCGCAAAATTTGTATAATCTCTTTCCTGCGAACGGCCAATGGAAGCCGGCAGAAAAAGCAATTAGCGTGTCACTGTCCAGTACTGAGGAATGCCACCGGTGCCAATGGTGAAGGGCACGTGATCGTTGTTACCCATGTATTCGACTTTTTCTATCCCGTTATAAGTCGTTTCTGTGGGATTCTCAGCGAAATGATTGGCAACATCAATATCTTCATCATAGTAACTTAAATTAGTCATTCTGAAAGTTCCTGTACCGGCCACGCCCTGTGTCCAGTTAGCAGTACAACTATTGAACACGCTCTCATCATTCGGGTCTGTGGGGAATGTCCTTGCGTTACAGGTAATCTTGTTCAGATGCGAGCAACTGTTGAACATATAGTTATAGCAACCCTTTGCCAAAGTGGGGGCGGGAAGTTCGGGGGACTCCACAAGAGGTGTGCCGAGGAACATGCGCGAGTAGCAGTATTCCTTGAGCGTGGTGGCGGGCAACAATTTGGCGGGCACTTTAGAGAACTTGGTTTTGTAGAGCATCTGCTGGTAGCAGCCGCGTGTCAAGTTGGTGGCGGGCAGCACAAGGTCTTTGGTCGGATGGTTCTTCAGCGGAGCATCCTTGAACAAGCCTGCGAATGTGGCATCCTTACCTTCGGGTAGAGTCGTTTGGTCAGAGGTAGCCCATTCTTCACCATGTATTAAACTCATGATGTTGTTGTAAAGGAAAGCTTCTTTGTCGGTGTGAATTTTACTATTTCCAAAAGTGCCTGTTGATGAAATTGTTCCTGTTGCAGGATCAAACGTGTAGTCAGATGGAGAAGAATATGTAGTATAAGATTCATTGGTGCCATAGAACAAGGCTTTTTGGCCCTTATCAATCCTAAATGAAGGCGGGGTTCCACCACCGGAAGCTGGTATTTCGTATATATTAGACAAGGTGTTGTCGCTATTCAAAATCTTTACTGTTATAGGCGAAAGTCCAGTTGGTAAATCAACAGAAACCCATGTTTCATCAGTTTCAGCCTCGATGGTGAGTGCTTCGTCGTTCACAATTTCAGGCGATAAGGTAAGTTTATAGTATTTACCGTTCAAAAGGTCCTGATTTAGGGTCTTTGTTATGGTATATTTGATATTACTAGTGGTTGTTACGGTAAATTGAAGTTTTTTACCCGATGTGAGGCCGCGCAGTGCGATATAGGCAGAACTCAGACCAGCGCCACTGAAAGTAGAAGTTAAGTAAGCTAATTTTTCCTCAGTTTTGGTTTTCGGATCCACACTTTCCACAATACTGATGGTTTCGTCATAGATTGTAAGCTCCTTAGCATTAATAGAATTGCCATCTTTGTCTTTGAAGTCAAAGCGCACGATGGCCTGCTGTGCGGTGAAGAACACGGGGTTGGGATTGGTTTCTTCGATGTTGTTGCCATTTATCGAGGTGATGGTTGTTCCTTCTGCTATGGCATAGTCATACTTTTGGGCGAGGGTGGTAATTGTACCGTCCTGTCCGGTGTAGTCCCATGTGGTGCGGGGGAACAGCATGTTGATTTTCGAGCCGGCGGCCAATTCGCCCGTCTGTTCGGTGCTTTTGATAGTTCCCTTAACGGTGGCGGGGTTGGCGGTTGCTGTGGGATTGAGTTTGCCGCTGAAAGCAGCTTTCCAATCACTGGTATATACATAAATGTTGTCGGCAGGTTTCCATGTGGCGGTGATTGACAGGTCTGCGCCGAGGTCGAGGGCCTTGGTGGAGATTTTGTCGTTGCTCACGCCAAGGGTGAGGTTGTACTCCTTTCCGGCGGCAGAGGTGCCGGGGTTGGGGGTCTCGTTGCCGTTGGTGATGTCGTTGTCTGACGAGCAGGCGGTAAAGGCGGCTCCTGCCACTAACAGGGCTGCCAGTGTGTTAAGCTTAGAAAAGATTTTCATTGTTCTAATCCCTCCGTGAGTTTTAGTTAAGTGAAATAGCTGTGCCGTAGTCCTCATTACGCTGTACCTGGAACGATGCGGTGAGACCGGGGCCGCTTGAAGAGAGCAACGACTTTTCGGTTGCCATCTTGTAAACACGGGTGCGTGGAGCCGTGTAATGTTGCTGTTTCTTTTCCATTGTTTATATTAATAATGTTTATAATTTTGCTAAAACATACGAACTTTAGTGAAAAGTTGTGCAAAGGTAGCAATAAATATGTAAACAATTGTAATTTGTGTGCGGTCACTCCTATTACTTTTATTATTTTTTAACACAAAAACATGCCTTAGTCGCTTTTTTTGGTGTATTTTTGCAAACAAATGAGAACAAAGCTGTTATCCACCGAGCGATTGATGCTCCATTTGCTTTGCTGCGCCCTTTGGGAGCGTGAGCCCGACGTGCACCTTTTTGATGCCTCGGGCACCGACTGGCAGGGCATTCTCGACATTGCGCGCCGCCACACCGTCCATGGTCTGGTGGCTTCCAGGATGAAGGCCGTGGCCCGCGAGCTTGAAGCGGAAGACGTGGTGGAGCAGTGCTGGCTGACCATGCTTGAGGTGGGTCGCGCCAACAGCCAGTTGGACAGCGTGTTGGCCGACGTGGTGAAGGCGCTGGGCGTGGCCGGCGAGCGTGCCGTGCTGATGAAGGGGCAGGGAGTGGCGCGCTACTATGCTGAGCCCTCTCTGCGCGTTTGCGGCGACATCGACCTTTACACCGGTTCGCACACCTATGAGGTGAGCCAACGGCTGACGGAACTGGTGGAGGGCGTGGCGTTCACCGACGAGGGCAACACCATCAAGCACCGTAGCGGAAGCCTGCGCGACGTGCCGCTGGAGCTGCACCGGCTGATAGTGACCGACCGCGGGCACAAAAGCGAGAAATTAGAGAATGCTTGGGCCGACAAGGAACTATTTGGTCCTCATACACGCTTCGCACAACTGGCTGGCTGCCAGGTGGAAGTGCCCGGGGCGATATTCGACGCGGTGTTCGTCTTCCTGCATTTTTATCGCCATTTCATCCATGACGGCATATCGTTGCGGCAGCTTTGCGACTGGATGCGATGCCTTTGGGTGAACCGCGAGGAAATCGACAACGCGGAACTCGGGCGGCTGTTGCGGGAGTTTGAATTGCTGAAGCCCTGGCAACTGATTGGCGCCATGGCCGTTGAGTACCTGGGAATGCCACAGGAGGCCATGCCGTTTTATCGGAAACAACGTCCGGGACGCACCAAAGCCCTTCTGCGCCTGCTTCTCGATGACAGCAACTTCGGAAGCGAGAAGCACCGCGACTTCCAGGCCGGCATGCCCAAAGGGCGGCTGGCCGCGAAATGGTATTCGGTGAAGCATCATTCGCAGTTCTACATCGGCCGGGCACGCCTGTTCCCCCGTCCCGGCATCCCCCAACTGCTAAGATACTGGCTGGCAGGAGCAATGAATAAGGTAAGGCCCAACACCGCCCCCTCACAAGAGGATGAGAAATCGGCCGCCCCTTCCGCTCAATAACTATCGTCTGAACTCCTAAACTCCTAAACTCCTGAACTCCAATAGAATACTAATAAATTAAATACTCAAAAATGGAAAATGAACAAAGGAAATGCCCGCATTGCGGCGCACAGGTAGAAAAGCAAGCCCTGGTCTGCCCCAACTGCTTATGGAAGCTGAATTGGATGGACGTGGCTGAGAACAAATACGTGGAATATTTGCAGACGCCGATGCCATCGTGGTTCACCTCTCTGGTCTTCCTCGTGGCGGTGGTGGGGCAGCTGATGCTCCTTTCCACCTGCGATTTCTTCGTGGAGGTCATCCCCTATTCGCGCAATGTGCTGATATGGGGACACATCCTGAAGACGGTTGGCGAGTCGATACTGCTCCTGGCACTCTTTTTCGCCATGCGCTACGAGATGCGGCGCATGTCGTTGAACATTCTGGCGGCCATGCTGTTGCTGCTGGCCTATCATGTGTGCGTGGTGGTTTTGTTGCTCACGCAGATAGGGCCGGTTTCGGAAGATTCTCCCCTTTATCCTTATTGTTTTTACCTGATGCCGGCCGGTGAGTGCGCATTGGCCATTCTGGGCCTGAGGCTGTCGTTCTTCTACAACGCGCAACTGTCGATTACCGGTATGGCCATGATAGCGGCTTCGATCATACACCTGGGGTTCAACTACATCCTCCACATGTCGGGGCACGAAGTATATGTTGATTTGGCCGTAGCCATTGCGACCATCCTGTATTTCTGGTCACTCAGGTACATGCTGATCGACCACGACAGCTATATGCGCATGAAGCGGACCGGACATACCGAATAGTGACGGGATGAACCCAAATCGTGAACAGTAAGTTTAACTAAAATATAAAAAAACGATGAATAAAACAATAATGAGTTTTGCGGTGGGGGCCATGTTCGCGCTGGCTTCCCTGCCCCTGCATGCCCAGCGGCTGGTGGGCGGCGACATGTCTATGCTTCCAAAGTATGAGGATGCCCATGTGGGCTACTTCGACACCGACGGCAGCCGGATTGACAACGTGCTCAGCTATGTGGCCGACAAGGCGGGTTTTAATGTTGTGAGGGTGAGGCTTTTTGTCAATCCGCCCAAGACCGAGAATGGCGTGGTGCAGGACCTTGACTATGTGAAGACACTTGGCAAGCGCATCAAGGACGGCGGCATGAAGTTCTTGCTCGACTTCCATTACAGCGACACCTGGGCCGACCCCGCCAACCAATGGACGCCCGATGCGTGGAAATCGCTCAGCGACACGCAGCTTGCCGACAAAGTCTATGACTACACCAAGGACTGCCTGCAACAGTTGGTGAACATCGGTGCCACGCCCGACTATATTCAGACGGGCAACGAAATCAGCTACGGCATGCTCTGGGGGCCGAAAGGCACCGGCTCGCCCAAGAAATGCACCACGGGGAGCGATGCCAACTGGCAACGGTTCCGCACCCTGCTGACCCGCGCCGGACAAGCGTGCCGCGAAATATGCCCGCAGGCAAAAATCATCATCCACACCGAGCGCACCGGCAACTGGAGCACCACGCGCGGCATCTATGAGCGGCTGTCGAGCATCGACTACGACATCATCGGCCTGAGCTATTACCCCGAATGGCACAACAACCTGGCCACCCTGGGCAATACGCTCAACAACCTGCACGCGCAGTTTGCCCAGAAAGACGTAATGATAGTGGAGACAGGCTATTACAACAACTGGTATCCCAGCAACGCCACCTATAATTTCACTTCCACATGGCCGGCCTCGGCCGCCGGACAGCTGAAGTACCTCAATGAACTGGTGTCTGCCGTCAGGGAAAAGGAATGGGTGAAAGCCATCATCTACTGGTTCCCCGAGGAAAATCCGCACAACAACCGCGTCTATGAGCCTTGGTACAACCACGGCCTTTTCGACCCCAACACGGGGAAAGCGGTGGAAGCCCTCTTTGCCATGAAGAACTTTGTCAGCACCGGCATCAAAGGCATTGCCGATGAAAAGAGGGTTGCAGGACAACACATCTATACCCTCGACGGACGGCGCGTCAACGGCGACGCTGCGCTGCGCAAGGGCATCTATGTGAAAGATGGAAGGAAAGTTGTGGTGAAGTGAATTGAAGTTCGCTTTTTCTTGACAAGTACTCCAAAGCTTTTCATTATACCTGAAAACTTTATACTCAGTAAATGAAAAAAACGAGGCTGACAACAATGCTTCTTGCCCTGCTCGCTTGGCAGAGCATACGGGCGCAGGCCGTAGAATTTGAAACGGCAACCGAAGCCGTGAGCAACATCAAGGTGGGCTGGAACCTCTTCAACACGCTGGAATCGGTGGCCGACCCCGAGGTTGACACTTGGTTCCATCCCGAAGGCTGGTGGAGCTGGGAAACCGTTTGGGGCAACCCCGTCACCAAGCCCGAACTGATGAGGATGATTCGCAGGGCGGGCTTCAACGCCATGCGCGTGCCCGTCACCTGGTATCCCCACATGGACAGCAATGACCTCGTGGACCCAGAATGGATGAAACGTGTTCACGATGTGGTAGATTATGTCATCGACCAGGGCATGTATTGCATCCTGAATGTCCATCACGACAACAACGTGTGGCTGCGTGCCGACATGGCCAACTACGAGCAGTACCACGAGCGGTTTGAATATCTCTGGCAGCAGATTGCCGAGGAATTCAAGGATTACGACGACCGCCTGCTCTTCGAGGGCTACAACGAGCTGCTGGATGCCTATGGTTCATGGTGTTATGCCGGAATGAACAGTCCCAACTACAGCGCGACGGAAGCCCACGCCTCCTATGAAGCGCTGAACCAATACATGCAGAGTTTTGTCAACGCCGTGCGCTCTACCGGCGGCAACAACGAGCACCGCAACTTGGTTGTATTGACTTATTGCGGGGCCATCGGCGAGCCGGGCGGATGGAGCGAACATCTCATGGAGCCGCTTACCGAGCTGAGGTTGCCGCAAGATGTTACCGACGGGCACCTGATAGTGGAAGTCCACGCATATTACGACACGGCATCGCTGGCGGCGGTGAAAAACAATGTTGACAAAACCCTCAACAACCTGAAAACCTATTTGTCGCCGAAAGGTGCTCCCATCATCATCGGTGAATGGGGAGCGAGCGAAAGCGAGGACCTTTATTACAAATATCCTGAAAACACCATTGCCTTTGCCCGCTATTTCGTGGAAAAGGCGACGGCGCACGGGTTTGCCACGTTCCACTGGACCGGCCCCCTGTGCGGAGGCGAAAACCGCAGCATTCCCGTTTTTGAATGTCCGGAATATGCCACCGCCCTTCTGAAAGGCTATTACGGCGAACAGTATGAGCCGGCACTGCTGACGATGGACGACTACGACTATTCGGGCATCGCCGTGACTTACAACTACCAGTGGGCCGAGCTCTTCCTTTACAACAAAACCTTGAGCCTGAGCGAATATAAGGGCATACACGTTGAGCTGGAAAGTGCCGACGGAATAATGGTCAAGGTGTATGGCGACGCCGACGGGAAAGAGCAGTACTGCCACATGTCGTCGGCCGAGGAAACCTTCACCTTCAACAAGTCCGCCTTGGGAAGCAGCGTCAGCCGCATCACCCTTCAGAACGAGAAGAACGGAACTAATCAGGCCCGCGTCATCAACGCCTGGTTGATAAAGAACGACGGCACAGAGGTGGCCATCGACCATAACCTGTTCAGCGCCTTCCACGGATGCAGCTACGAGAAGCTGATGTCGCGGAAAAAGTTCGTTTACACCGTGGAATACAACGACCAGTGGGCCGAGTTCTACCTCTACAGCGACGGTGTGCCGCTGAAACTCAAGAACTACAAGGGCATTCGCGTGGAATTGGCAGGCGTACCCGCCGAAGACGCCTTTCACATCAAGGTCTATGGCGACGGCGACACGAAGGAAGACTATTTGCCGCTGACGGGAACATCGACGACCATTCTTTTCAACCCTGACATTTTCAGCTCCGACGTCACCCGCGTGTCGCTTCAACACAAGCGTGAAGGAAACGACGTGGCGAAAGTTGTCTGCGCCTACCTCATCCGTCAGGACGGCACCGAGGAATACAGTGATCTCAGCCCGTTCTGGGGTTGCCGGGTGACCGATGTCAGCGATTACAATACCAATACCTCAGCCTTCGGCAACATTTCTGCCGAAGCGCCTATTTCCGCCACGCGCATTTTCAACCTTGCAGGTCAGCGACTTGCAAAGCCCCGCAAAGGCATCAACGTGGTTGGTGGGAAAAAAGTTGTGGTGAAGTGAGATTGAAGAAGTTTGGGAGTTTAGGAGTTTAGACGTTACTTATCAAGCCCTGTTGTAGGCTGAAAAACTAATGTCTAAACTCCTAAACTCCCAAACTCCTAAACTCCTAAAATGAATAATCATTCCGGCGTGTCGGCCACAATTTCCGGCCCGCGCACTTTTTCGCTTTTTGCCAGTCCTTTTTTTATCTCGATGTTCACGCCGTCGCTGAGTCCGGTGGTCACCATTCGTCGCTCATAGTTTTTCTGCATTCCCTCTCCTCCGATGACATAGACGAAGGCGGTGTCTCCGCTGAACTCGATGGCACTCTCGGGCACGCTGAGCACGTTCTTCGCGGCGGCAAGCACTATTTCGGCGTTTGCGCTGTAGCCCGACCGTATCTTGCTGCCCTTAAGCACGCGCACGGCGGCTTTAATTTCAAATTGGTTGGCACCGTTGCTCTCCACGGCTTTCGGCGAAATATATTCCAGCGAAGCGTCGAACGAGAGGTCCTGCAAGGCGCCGATGGTGATTTTCAGCGGCATGCCGAGCACCAGTTGTCCCACTTCTGTTTCGTCGATGTTTCCGCGGAAAATCAGGTCGTTCATGTTTGCCACGCTGGCAATGGTGGTGCCGTCGTTGAAGGTGTTGCTGTTGATGACCGAGTTTCCCACCTTCACGGGAATGTCGAGAATGACTCCCGAGATGGTGCTTCTGATGAGTGTGGAGCTTGCCGAAGCGTTGCTTTTCGACACACCGTCGCGCACCACGGCGAGGGCATCGTCGGCCGCCGCCTTTTCCTCGCGTGCCTGTCGCAGTGCCTGCCGGCTTTTGTCGTATTCATCGGCACTGATGAGCTCTTTCTGATAGAGCTGGTCCACGCGGTTGAAGTCCACCTGAGCCTGTTTCAGGTTGATTTCGGCCAGCCTTACGCGGCTTTGTGCCGATGACAGCTGGCTCATGTCGGGGATGACTTTCACCTTGGCGATGACGTCGCCGGCGTTCACCAGGTCGCCCGGCTCCTTGAGCAGTTCGGTGATGATGCCCGAAATTTGCGGCTTCACGTTCACCTCGTTGCGCGGTTCAATTTTTCCTGTCACCACGGTCGATTTTAAGATGTCGGCCGTGACGGGTGTGAACTCGTTGTACTCCACGGGCTTGGGTTGCGATTTTTTCCACAGGAACACGAATGTTCCGATGAACAGCAGGGCCACGAGGGCGGCCACTAAGAGTTTGCGGTATTTTTTCATTTTTTATATGTTTTGTTTTTCTTTTTTCGGGAGGATGGATTTTCTAGAAGTTCTAGATTCTCTAGACATTCTAGATATTCTAGATATTCTAGATTTCCTATTACTTTTTATTCATCGCGCATGGCATCTACGGGCTTGATGCTCATGGCCCTGGCCGCCGGTGCCAGGCCGGCGAGCACGCCCATGGCCGCCACGACGAGTGCTGCCGACACCGCCGTCCAGAAGCCGCATTGGAAGTGCGCCTGCACGATGCCGTCCTCGGTGTTTCCCATTTCCAGCATCTGCAAAATGGCCACCGCGAACAGTATTCCGCTCATGCCGGCCACCAGTGTGAGCACGATGCTTTCCGAGATAATCTGGCTGAGTATCATTTTTGGCGTGGCCCCTATTGCTCGGCGAATGCCGATTTCGGTTGTGCGCTCCTTCACCGTGACCATCATGATGTTCGACACGCCGATGGCTCCTGCCAGCAGTGTGCCCAGTCCCACCAGCCAGATGAGGAAGTTGACGCCCCGGAAGAGGTTGTCGAGCAGCTGGAAGAGCACCTCGGTGTTGAACACCATTGTCCCCTGTTCGTCGGTCGGGTCCACATAGTGTGCGCGGGCAATGGTTTCGCGAATACGGCCTGTTATCGACGACATGACGACGCCCTTTCGCCCCGTGGCCACTACCATGTCCACCTGGTTGCCGCGGTTGAAGGTCTGTTGCATGAGTGTCAGGGGCAGCGTGATTTTCTCCTCGGCGCGCCCGTTGATGTTCATGGCACCGCTGGCGTTGTAGTCCACGCCGATGATTTCATAATAGGTGGAGTCGATGCGTATGTTTTTTCCGCAGGGGTCGCCTCCGCCCTTGAACAGGTCTTTGTATATTTTCTTTCCGATGACGCACACCTTTCGCCGCTCGCGCATGTCCATTTCGTTGATGAACCGCCCGTAGTACATCTTCGGCGCTATGGCCTCGGCATAGTCGGGCGTGGTGCCCTGTATCCTGGGCGTGGTCTTCTGGTCGCCGTAGTAGGCGGTGTTCGACCGCCCCCAGGGAGCATAGACGATGGGTGACACCACGTCGAGTTCGGGCACGCGCTGCTTCAGCCGCTCTATGTCTTTGTAGTCCATGCTCCACCACCGTCCTTTCCTGAAGCCCTTGTATGCCTTTCCGGTTTGTTGCGACCACACGATGACGGTGTTGGTGGCAAAGCCGTCGAAATTCTTGTTGAGCATTTCCTTCAGTCCCTGTCCGCCGCCGATGAGTGCCACGAGCATGAATACTCCCCAGAACACGCCGAAGCCGGTGAGCAGCGACCGCGACTTGTTGCGCGTCAGCGTGTCGATGATTTCCTGGTAACTGTCTAAATCTATTCTCATAACTCAGTCGGCTCTTAGTGCCTCGATGGGGCGTATGCGTGATGCCTTGTATGCCGGAATGAGCCCGGCCAGGGTTCCTGCGATGACCATCACCACCATGGCTTCTATGCACACGTCGAGGCCCACGGTGGGGTCGAGGAACATGGTGGCCTTGAACAGTCCGGTGTCGATGGTTTCGTGGCCCAGAGTGGCGTCCATGTATTCGTTGGCCATGATGCCCAGCACCATGCCGATATATCCGAAGAATGTGGTGATGATGACGCTTTCAATGATAATCAGCTTGAGGATTCCCCATGGCTTGGCTCCTATGGCCTTGCGTATGCCAAACTCGTGTGTGCGCTCTTTCACGGTGATGAGCATGATGTTCGACACGCCCACGATGCCGCTCAATAGCGTGAAAAGTCCCACAATCCACAATGCCGTTTTGATGATGCCGATGCCCGTTTCCATTTGCATGCTCTGCGTGTAGCGGTTCCACAGCCACACGGCCCGTTCGTCGTCGGGATGTGCGCGGTGGTTGGCGTTGAGGCGGCGGCGGTAGTCTTTCTCGAAGGCGTCGTTTTCCTGTTGTGTGGAAAGCCCGTGGAAGGTGTATTCAATGTTTCCCGTCTCGTCGGTATTGGCGCCGAAGATGCCCTTGATGGTGGCATAGGACGAGAAGGCCTCGCTTTGTCCCTCCTCGCGGTCTTTGTAGATGCCCACCACCTTGAATGCGAACTCGTTCACATGTACATATTTCCCCACGAGGGCCGCATAGTCGCCGGGGGCCAGTTCCTTGGCCTGCCGGTTGCTCAGCACGAGCACCTTGCGCTTCTCTTTCATGTCGATGGCGTTGATGAAGCGGCCGTAGAGCAGTTCCATTTTGTCTATCTTCGTGTGGTTGGGATAGATGCCGGTGATGGAGGTGCTGATGTATTCTTCGCCGTAGCTGATGGTTGAGGCGATTTCATAGCGTGCGCCCACCTCGTCGATGACGTCCTTGAAGTCGTTCTCCGTGGTGTTGAGGTCGCGCGTCTGAAGGCTGATGCGCCGGCCCTCCTGCAGGCCCTGGTAGGCTTTCGAGGTTCGTCCGCCGAAGACCACCATCGAGTTCGACAACACGCTCTCCGTCTGCTTCATGTTGGCATTGATGAGGCCGTTGCCGGCGCCCAGTAGCACAATGAGCATGAAGATGCCCCATGCCACGGCGAAGCCCGTCAGCGTGGTGCGCAGCTTGTTACGCCGCGCTGTTTGCCATATCTCAGTGATAATATCGCGCATGGTTTTTTCTTTCTTTTTTTTTCTAGATATTCTAGATGTTCTAGAGAATCTAGAAGTTCTAGAAATTCTAGAAAATCCAGAAGCCCTATTTCATCACCCCTCCCATTCCGAAGGGACTGGAGTTGTGTTCCAGGTTCTCCTCAATTTTTCCTATGATGCCGTCCTTGATGTGAACGATTTTATTGGTCTCGTTGGCCACGCCGCTTTCGTGGGTCACCACCACGATGGTCATTCCCTCGTCCTGGTTGAGCTGCTTGAGCAGCTGCATCACCTCCACGCTGGTCTTCGAGTCAAGGGCGCCGGTGGGCTCGTCGGCCAGGATGATTTGCGGCTTGGTGATGAGCGCCCGCGCTATGGCCACGCGCTGCCGCTGTCCGCCCGACAGCTCGTTGGGATAATGCCCGGCCCAGTCCAGGATGCCTAATTTGTCAAGATACTCCATGGCCATCTGGTGCCGCTTGCGGCGGCTCACCCCTTGGTAGAACAATGGCAGCTCCACGTTCTCCACGGCGGTCTTGAAGCTTATCAGGTTGAAACTCTGGAAGATAAAGCCTATCATGCGGTTGCGGTACTCGGCGGCCTTGCGCTCCGACAGGTTCCAAATGGGCACACCGTTGAGTTCGTAGCTCCCCGAGTCGTAGTTGTCGAGAATGCCCAGAATATTGAGCAGCGTGGACTTTCCCGAGCCTGACGCGCCCATGATGCTCACAAACTCGCCCTTGTCGATATGGAGCGTGATGCCCTTCAGCACATGCAGAGGCTGGGCACCAAAATAGGTCTTGTGGATGTCGTTGAGATGTATCATGTGATTATTTGACGTGCAAAGGTACTGAAATAGTTGCACACTGACAGCATTTTTCACCTTTTTTTGTTTGTTTATCCCATTTATACATGCTCATGGAGTTCGGGAGTACCGGGGTTGGGGAGTTCAGACGATGGTCGGAAGGCCGCCGTGGTAACGATTTGATAGTAAAAACGCCTTTTTTTTCAAAATGGCTTGCAGGAATGGGGAATAAACGCTAATTTTGCGGAAAGAAACTTGAAACTACAGCTCATGCGCATACTGATAGTGAATACGAGCGAGAAGGCGGGCGGAGCGGCGCTGGCCGCCGGGCGGCTGACGGAGGCGCTCAACCGCAACGGTGCCCAGGCCGACATGCTGGTGCGCGACAAGCAGACGGAAAACGCCCGCGTGGAGAGCCTCCCCTGGCCCTGGCAACAACAGTGGAACTTTCTTTGGGAGCGCTGGTGCGTTTTTTGCAACCTGCGGTTCAGCCGCCGGCACCTCTGGGATATCGACATTGCCAATACCGGCACCGACATCACCCGCTTGCCGATGTTCCGGCAGGCCGACATTGTTCACCTGCACTGGATTAACCAGGGCATGCTCTCGTTGAAAGGCATCGCCCGCATCCTCGACAGCGGGAAACCCGTGGTGTGGACCATGCACGACGCATGGCCATCGACGGCCCTCTGCCACCTCACCCTGGGCTGCCGGCGGTTCACCAGCCATTGCGACCACTGCCCGTTGCTGCCCGGCGGTGGGGGCGAAAATGACCTGGCCGCCAGGACATGGAAGCGCAAGGAGGACATGCTTCGCCGCGGAAACATCACCTTCGTGGCGTGTAGCCGATGGCTGGCCGAAGAGGCACGCCAGAGCCGGTTGCTGGAGGGACACAGGGTGACCACCATTCCCAACCCCATCGACACAGGACTTTTCCACCCTACGCCACAAGCGGAGGCCCGCCGGCAACTGGGCCTGCCCGCCGATGCACGGCTCATTCTCTTCGTGTCGCAACGCGTCACCAACAAGAACAAAGGCATGGACTACCTGGCCGAGGCCTGCAACCGCCTGTGCCGAAACGACGGAAAGCCCATGCCCGAAACGGCGCTGGTGGTGATGGGCGGACATGCCGAGGAGGTGGGCCACCTGTTCAACATGAAAGTCTATGCCCAGGGCTATGTCAACGACGCACGGCGCATCGCCCTCACCTATAGCGCGGCCGACGTGTTCGTGCTTCCCTCGCTGTCGGAAAATCTTCCCAACACCATCATGGAGGCCATGGCGTGCGGAGTGCCCTGCGTGGCTTTCAACACCGGCGGCATTCCGGAGGAAATCGACCATCTGCAGAACGGCTTCGTGGCGCAATACCGCGATGCCGACGACCTGGCGCGAGGCATCGGCTGGGTGCTCTTCGAGGCCGACCGCGAGCAGCTGCGCCGCAACGCCCTTGACAAGGTGCGCCGATGCTTCTCAGAGGAAAGCGTGGCGCGGCAATTCATGACACTCTATGAAGAAGTTTCACGAAAATAATAATAATAAGGAGTCCAGGAGTTTAGGAGTTCAGGAGTTCAGACGATAGTAAAGGAGCTTCAGAACTATTGTCTAAACTCCTGAACTCCTGAACTCCTAAACTCCTAAACTCCCAAAAATAAAGCCAATGCCCACCATTACCGTCATCACCGTCACCTACCAGGCCGGACACGAACTGGGACGCACCGCCGAGAGCGTGCTCGCCCAGGATTACGCCCATGTGGAGCACCTCATCATCGACGGCGCGTCAACCGACGACACGCTGACCGTGGCTGCCGCTTATAAACAACGGTCGGACCAGGCCGGCAACGGCCACACCGTGCGCATCGTCTCGGAGCGCGACCGCGGCATCTACGACGCCATGAACAAAGGGCTGGCGCTGGCCACCGGCGATTATGTGGTGTTCATGAATGCCGGCGACCGCCTGCACTCGCCGCATACGCTCACAGAAGTGGCCGCCCTGGTTGGCGACGAAGGGCGGCGCGCGGCCATCGTTTACGGCGACACCGACGTGGTGGACGACGAGGGCCGACGCCTCTACCGCCGACGCCTTACGCCGCCCGAGGTGCTGACCTGGCGGTCGTTCCGAAACGGCATGCGCGTGTGCCACCAGTCGTTCTATGCCGCCACCGCCCTGTGCCGCGACATTCATTACGACCTGCAATACCGCTTCTCGGCCGATGTGGACTGGTGCATACGAGTGATGAAAGCCGCCGAGAAAGCCGGCATGCCCATCGTGAACGCGCATCAGACGCTCACCGACTACCTGGAGGAGGGCCAGACCACCCGCAACCACCGCGCATCGTTGCGTGAGCGTTTCCGCGTGATGGCGCACCACTACGGCCTGCCCGTCACCATCGTCATGCACGCATGGTTCGCCCTAAGGCAACTGGTGAAAAAAGGCAAAAACTGATTGATTGTAAAATAATTAATCCAAATTTCGCATGCTTAAGGAGTTTAGGAGTTTAGGAGTTTTCGCGGCTTTCAGCCGCTGGAGTTTAGACGTTAGTTTTGTTCGTTGTCTTGATGAAATGGGCACGACAAGACTATCGTCTAAACTCCTGAACTCCTAAACTCCTAAACTCCGAACCCCAAGTGAGCTTTAGGAATAATTAAAAACTAATTAGGATAATTCGTTTCAAATAAATTCGCCGTCCTGCCCAATTTGTATTCCGGCAACTTCGTGCATTGTTTTTGCAAAAGACTTGATTTAAAGCTTTTTGCGAAGAAGAAATTATCCTTGTTGTTCCACTTTCCTTTGTTTGTTTCCATAAAAAAAGCGGCACCGGAACGAATCCCGAATGCCGCCTACCAAAATATGAAACAGATGTGATTGTATGGGGTCTTGGTTTAATATCTGATAATTTGTCCCGGACGGATGGCCTTGTCGGCCTTGATGCCGTTCTTCTTGCAGAGCTGGTCCACGGTGACGCCACTCTTGCGGGCAATGCTATAGAGGGTTTCGCCCTTGGCCACCTTGTGGTAGCGCATGTCGTTGGCCTGCTGCTTCTTACCCTTGGCGGTCTTGGCTTGCTGGCGCGTATTGGTCTTGGCCGTGGCGGCGGCTACGTTGCGCTGGCGCGACGTGGCGGGAGCGGCGGCCACGCTGGGCTGGCTGGTTGCCGGCGTAGCGGGTTTGCCGTAGGTGCGCGAGGCCTTTTCGCTTTCACGTTCGTAGGAACTGCGGCGGAAGGTGTAGTAGTCGCTTGTAACGTCCTGGTTCTTAAAGTCGAACATCAATGCGGGGTTGAGGGCAACACCGCACAGGCGGGTTTCAAAATGGAGGTGTGAACCGGTGCTGCGACCAGTGTTTCCGCCCAGTCCGATGGGCGTGCCGGCCTTCACCACCTGGTTTTCTGCCACAAGGTGCTTCGACATGTGGCCGTAGATGGTTTCCAGTCCGTTGTTATGGCGGATGACAACATAGTTGCCGTAGCCGTTGGCTTCATAGCGCACGATGCGTACTTTGCCGTCGAAGGCCGAGCGGATGGTGTCGCCAATATAAACTTTTATGTCGAGGCCCTTGTGCATGCGACCCCAGCGACGGCCGAAATTCGACGTGATGACGCGGCTGGGAGTGGGCATGTGGAAGTGGCGGAGGTCAATGCGGAAGGAGTCGGGCAGGGTGGTGGCTTTGTGCGCATATTTGTTGCTCCATTCGTCGTAGAGCTGGGCAACGGCCTCGCTCGTCTCGCTCTTCTCCAAAAGGTGAAGAGCCATGGTGTCCACTTTGGTGGCGCGACGGTCGATGGGAGCCTGGCGGGCCAGAAGGTCCTGGGCCATGGTGGGAACTGCGGCAAGTGCCATTGCCGATGCAAATAATACCCTTCCTATTGATTTCCTTAATTGCATATATTCTTTTTTTAATTAGTATTATGCCCGATACAGGCAGTTTTCATTGTCTTAAAACCGAAAAATCTAACGTATAAAAATCGGTTTCTCTCAAATAATTCGGTTGCAAAGGTAAGAAAAATAATTGTAACTCGTACTACAATTAACAGTTTTTATTGTCTATTTAACACATTATTGTGTAAGTAAACATATTTACACATAATGACTTTTCCCCGAAAAACGGTGTCGGCAACAGGCATGTCCGACGGTTTCTTGAGGCAGGGAAAGAATGATTATCCCCAACCATTTCTTCCGTTTTTATGCATTTTATACTTTGTATTGCATAAAAAAGTACGTTTTTTGTGCAATAGCCATTGCTGATTGAAGAAAAAGTAATATCTTTGCCGTCGAAAAATAGAAAAGAGATGAAGACAATAATATTTAACCAAAAAAAAGAGCGCGACGAGCTTTTGTCACGGCCTTATCTGACGCGCCGGAACCACCAGAATATAAAAATGATGTTGGATAGCCGCCTTATCAAGCTGATAACCGGTCCCCGACGGGTGGGGAAATCCACACAGGCCTTGTTGATGCTGAGAGACAAGAATTTTGCCTATCTGAATTTTGACAACAAGCCATTGCTGGACGCTTGGGATGCCGACCTTGTCATGCGGATGCTCGATGTTGTATATCCCGGTTATGATTTTCTGCTGCTCGACGAGGTGCAAAACCTCGACAAGTGGGATTTGTGGGTCAGCGAACTCTACCGGTTGGGAAAAAACCTTATCATTACGGGCAGCAACGCCAAGATGCTCAGTAGTGAGATGGCCACGGTCCTCACAGGAAAGTATCTTCAGGTGGAAATGTTGCCCTTCAGCCTGGAAGAATTTTTCGACTGGAACAAACTCGACCTCCACAATTTGAAAGAAGAACAGAGAGCAAATGCCATTGTGCTGACAGACGACTACCTTAGAAATGGCGGTTATCCGGAGGTGGTGGCATCACGCCAACTGACACGAAGCTATCTCAACACGTTGTTCGATTCCATCGTGTGGAAGGATGTGGCCAAGCGTCATAATGTTCGCAACATCACCGATTTGAACGACCTGGCCATGTATCTTGTCTCCAACTTTTGTAATCCGGTAAGTGCCAACGAGCTGACGGAAGAACTGGGTTTTTCCAGCGTCACAACGACAAAGAAATACATGGATTACCTGCATGAGCCATTCCTGTTCTATTACGTTCCGCGCTACAACAACAAGCTAAGGCTGATGAAGAAAGCACCGCGAAAAGTCTATGTGGTTGACAACGGCCTTGTTGCCGCCAAAGCGTTCTCCTTGAGCGACAACCTTGGGCGATTGCTCGAAAACCAGGTGTTCGTCGAACTGATACGCCGAGGGTATGATACCGAAAAAAATATGTTCTATTATCGTTCACGCAATGACAAAGAGGTGGATTTTGTCCTGCGTGAAGGCACACGCATAAAGCGTCTGGTGCAGGTATGTTATGATTTGAGCAGTCCTAAAACAGAGAAACGCGAAGTTGACAGCCTGATTGAATGTGCCGGAGAGTTGAAATGTGACGAACTTGTTATCGTGACCAACGACGATGAACGCACCATTGAAAAAGACGGCTATATGATAAACGTCATTCCGGTGGCAAAGTTCTAATGGTTTCCACCCCCTTACAGGCAGATAACATGGCGGATAAAAACTGGTAAAAAATCTTGACAAAACGGCCGATTTTTGAACGGTTTTGTAACGTATTGAAAATCAGCGACTTTAAAATGGCGGGGAGTTTGACTGCATTTTTCGGGGAGAGATTTGCCAATTTGGGAGGAGAGAATTGGCAAATCTCTCCCCGAAATTTGCGGTCAAGCTTTTGGGGGATTGCCAAAAGTGGTAAAAAAAATTGACAAAACCGGCCGCCTCACCGACGCGCCGGCCAGTGCTCAGGAAATGGCGGCCCAGTTGATGTTGGTCTTGCGCAGGGCGATGAGGCGTTCCCACAACAGCTGGTACTCCGGCTTCTGGCAGAGGGGGTCGTCATCTACGATGCGCTGGGCCTCGTCGCGGGCCAGCTGCACCAGTTGTCCGTCGCGCGCTATGTTGGCAATTTTCAGGTCGAAGGCCATTCCGCTCTGTTGCGTGCCCTCCAGGTCGCCGGGTCCGCGCAACTTGAGGTCGGCCTCGGCAATGCGGAAGCCGTCGTTGGTGTCGCACATGATGTCGATGCGCGTGGCCGTTTCCTTCGACAGCTGCTGGGTGGTGACGAGGATGCAAAACGACTGCTCGGCGCCGCGTCCAACGCGTCCGCGCAACTGGTGGAGTTGCGACAGGCCGTAGCGTTGTGCGTCGAGGATGACCATGACCGACGCATTGGGCACGTTGACGCCCACCTCGATGACGGTGGTGGCCACGAGGATTTGCGTCTCGCCTTTCACAAATCGTTGCATCTCAGCCTCTTTGTCGGCCGGTTTCATCTTGCCGTGTATCTTGCTCATGCTGAAGTTGGGGAACACCTCGCGCAGGGCCTCGTAGCCTTCCTCCAGGTTCTTCAGGTCGATTTTCTCGCTTTCCTTGATGAGGGGGAAAACGATATAGACCTGCCGGCCCTTGCGTATCTGGCGGCGGATGCTTTCGTAAAGCGAGGTGGTCTGCGAGTCGTACATGTGGATGGTCTGGATGGGCTTGCGGCCCGGGGGCAGTTCGTCGATGATGCTCACGTCGAGGTCGCCATAAATGGTCATGGCCAGCGTCCGCGGAATGGGCGTCGCCGTCATGACGAGCACATGGGGCGGGTTGGCGTTCTTCGTCCATAGCTTGGCACGCTGGGCCACGCCGAAGCGGTGCTGCTCGTCCACCACCACGAAGCCGAGGTTGAGAAATTGCACGGTGTCCTCGATGACGGCGTGAGTGCCCACCAGGATGTTCACCGAGCCGTTGGCCGTTCCCTCCAGAATGTCGCGGCGTTTCTTGCCTTTCACGGTTCCGGTGAGCAGCTCGGTGCGCACGGCCATGCCGTCGAGCATCTGGCGAATGGTGGCAAGGTGCTGTTCGGCAAGGATTTCGGTGGGCGCCATGATGCAGGCCTGGTAGCCGTTGTCGATGGCCAGGAGCATGCACATCAGTGCCACGAGCGTCTTGCCCGAGCCCACGTCGCCCTGTAAAAGCCGGTTCATCTGGCGCCCCGAGCGCATGTCCTGGCGCACCTCGCGGATGACGCGTTTTTGCGCCCCCGTGAGCTCAAAAGGAAGGTGGTGGTAGAAAAATTCGTTGAACACCGGCCCTACGTGCTGGAAAACAAAACCGCGGTATTTGCGGCGGTGGTCGGCCGCATACCTTAATATATTAAGTTGCACGTAGAACAGTTCCTCGAATTTCAATCGCATCTGGGCGGCGCTCATGTCGGCGGCGCTCTGCGGATAATGGATGTTTCGGAAAGCGGTGTCGCGGCTCACCAGGTGCAGGCGGTTGACGATGAAGGGCGGCAAGGTTTCGGCAAGAGGTTCCGAAAGGCGTTCCAGCAGGCTCTTGGTGATGCGCTCAATGGTGCGCGAGGTGATGCCCGCGTTCTTCATGCGCTCCGTGGTCACATAGTAGGGTTGCATGCCCATGGTGGACAGCTCCACGTCGCCGGCCTTCTCTATTTCGGGATGTGCGAACTGGTATCGCCCTTTGAAGACGGAGGGCTTTCCAAAGATGATGTATTCGGTGTCAACCTTCAGGTCTTTCGTCATTTGCTGGGCCCGTGCGAACCACACCAGGTCCACGATGCCGGTGCCGTCGGTGGCATGGGCCACAATGCGCTTCTTGCGCGGGCCCATGTCGTATTCCTCAAAGCTGAGAATGTGCGCTTTCACCTGCACGAAAGGCATTTCGCCGCTGAAGTCGGCAATGCGGTAAATCTTGCTTCGGTCAATATATTTATAAGGATAATACTCCAGCAGGTCGCCAAAGGTGGCGATGCCAAGCTCTCTTTTCAAGATGTCTTGTCGGCGCGGTCCCACGCCGGGCACATACTTGATGTCTTGCTGGAGGATGTCGGGCATAGGGCGGTTTAGTTGGTCGTTGGTGCCGAGGCGGCGGAAAGGAGCGCTTCGGCCACGATGAGGTCGAAGGGCGTGGTAATCTTGATGTTTTCGCGGTTGCCCTCCACCAGGGTGATGTCGTGGCCGAGGGCTTCCACCACCGAGGCGTCGTCGGTGAATGTCTCGGAGAACGGCTGGCGGTAGGCGCGTTTGTGCAACTGGATGTCGAAGGCCTGGGGAGTTTGCACCAGCCGGTATTTGTCGCGTGGCACGGTGCGCGAGGGCGGATGTCCGGCCCCTTCGTCTTCAATCATTCTCACCGTTTCCACCACGGGCACCACGGGCACTGCCGTGCCATATTTCCGGGCGGTGTCGAAGCACCGACCAATCACTTCAACCGAAGGGAAGGGCCTCACGCCGTCGTGTACGGCCACCACCCCCTGGGCGTCGTCGGGAATGAGCTTCAGTCCGTTGAAGATGGAGTGGAAGCGCGTGGACCCGCCCGGCGCAATGCGGCAGGTGTCGTCAAACAGATATTGCCGGCACAATTGCCGCCAATAGTCGTGCTGGGCCTCGGGCAGCACCAGTATGATGTCGAGGCGTTTGTCGTAAAGTCGGAACCGGCGGATGGTGTGCATCAGCACCGGCAATCCGCCGACGGGAAGAAACTGCTTGGGCACCTCGCTGCCCATGCGCAGCCCTTTCCCGCCGGCCAGGATGATGGCATAGTCGCTCATTGCCGTCGGCGCGTTACATCATGCGTGAGTCCATCAGGTGCAGGTAGCGCATGCCCTGGGCCACGTCGCGGGCGTTTTCCTCCGTGGTGAGCATGGCCAGCAGCGAGAAGGCGTAGGGCAGGGCGGCGGCCGGTCCCTCGCCCGTCACCACGTTGCGGTCGATGGTCCACAGGTCGCCGGTATAGTCGGCGCCGCGAAGGGTTCCCTCAAAGCCGGGATAGCAGGTGGCACGGTGGCCTTTCAGGATGCCCAGTCCGCCCAGCACAAGGGGGGCGGCGCAGATGGCGGCCACCAGCCGTCCGGCCTCGAATTGTTTCACCAGAGCCTCCTTCAGGCCCTCGTGGGCATTGAGGTTCTCGGCACCGGGCATGCCGCCCGGAAGCATCAGCAAGTCGGCGTCGGAAAGGTCGTCGGCCACGTCGTCAAACAGCGCGTCGGCCACCACCTGTACGCCGTGCGCACTTTCCACTATGTTGCTGTCGGAGATGCTTACCGTGGTTACGTCAACGCCGCCGCGACGAAGCACGTCAACGGGAATAAGGGCCTCGATGTCCTCGAAACCGTCGGCCATGAATTGAAATACTTTTGCCATGTTTTCTTGGGTTTTAGGGTTTGATTTTGCAAATTCTTCCTTTTTCAGGTGCAAACTTAGTCATTTTTTTTGAATTATCCAAGAAAAACCTTATCTTTGCGCTCACAAATTTAAAGAACATGATGACTCAACGCCCTTTGCGCCTTGCCATTTTCGGCAACTGCCACCAGGCCGAGAAGTCGGCCAGCATCCGCGAGGTGCTGGCATGTCTGCGCCGTAAGGGCGACGACATCCTGATGGAGCGCGAGTTCTACGACTTCCTCACCCTGGGCCAGCATATCCCCGTTGATGCCACCACGGTGTTCGACGGCGACCGCTTCGATGCCGACTTCGTCATCTCCATGGGCGGCGACGGCACCTTCCTGCGCTCGGCCCATTTCGTGGGCAGCAAGAACATCCCCGTGATGGGCGTCAACACCGGGCGCCTCGGTTTCCTTGCCGACGTGCGCCCCGTGGAGATAGAAACGGCCATTGACGCCCTCCATGCCGGCGAGTTCGAGCTGGAGGCCCACGCCGTTATTGAGGTCCTCACCGACGGTGCCGCCCTGAAGACCTGTCCCCGCGCCCTCAACGACATTGCCGTGCTGAAGCGCGACAACGCCTCGATGATCAGCATCCGCACCACCGTCAACGGCCACTATCTGAACACCTATCAGGCCGACGGACTGATAGTTAGCACCCCCACGGGCAGCACTGCCTATTCGCTCTCGAACGGCGGGCCCATCATCGTGCCGCAAACCGGCACCCTGTGCCTCACGGCGGTGGCTCCCCATAGCCTCAATGTGCGGCCCATCGTGGTGAAAGACGACAGCCAGATAGAAATCACCGTGGAGAGCCGTTCCCACAACTTCCTCATCGCCGTGGACGGGCGGTCGGAGAAATGCGACGAAAACACGCGCCTCACCATCCGCCGGGCACCCCATAGCATCATGATTGTGCGACGTAGCGGACAGGGCTATTTCAGCACGCTCAGGCAAAAAATGTCGTGGGGGATGGACACGAGGGGAGCTTAAAAATTGAAGTTCCCCCTCAAATCCCCCCTTGGGGGGAAGATAATTAAAAGGTGAAAAGGTGATAAGGGAGGCCCTTGGGGGATGAGAGGACGGCTCAACACTATCGTCTAAACTCCTAAACTCCCAAACTCCTGAACTCCTGAACCAAAAATCATTCATGAACCTCAGAAATTATTTCAAGCGGAAAGAAAGCAAGTACAATGCCCGCCAAATCATCAAATGGCTCTGGCAGGCATGGCGCGGCAACCGCACCCAGGCCGTCATCAACGCCCTGCTCGGGCTGCTCGGCGTGGTGGTCAGCCTGTCGCAGGTGGAGGCCGTCAAACACGCCGTCGATGTGGCGTCGCACGCCGTCCCCGGCTCCCTGCCGTGGGCCGTGGGCATTATGGGACTGCTGGTGCTGGCCAATTTTGCCATCAACATCAGTGCCATCTGGGTGAAAAACATCCTCGGCATCAAGGCCCAGAACCGCATGCAGCAGCGCATGCTCGACCGCATCTTGCGCTCACAATGGCACGGCCGCGAGAAGATGCACAGCGGCGACGTCATCAACCGCTTGGAAAAAGACGTGGGAAACGTCATCACCTTCCTCACAGAAACCATTCCAAGCACCATTTCCACCCTCGGGCTATTTATAGGAGCTTTCGTTTACCTTTTTACCATGGACCGCACGCTGCCCCTCGTGGTGGTGGGGTTGTTGCCGATTTTCATCGTGCTCAGCAGGTTCTACATGCGGCAGATGCGCTCGCTTACGCGGCAGGTGCGCGATAGCGACTCGCGCGTGCAGAGCGTATTGCAGGAAACCATTCAGAACCGCATGCTCATCAAAACCCTCGAGAGCGACTCCTTCATGGTGGGCCGGCTGGAAAACACGCAGAGCGAGCTTCGGCATAACGTGGTGAAGCGCACCGCCTTCAGTGTGGTAAGCAACCTTATTCTCAACTTCGGCTTCGCACTGGTTTACCTCATCGCCTTCCTCTGGAGCGCCACGCGCATGTATCACCATACGCTGACCTTTGGCGGCATGACGGCTTTCCTTCAGCTGGTCAACAAGATAGAGGGCCCGGCGCGCAACCTCACCAAGCTGGTGCCCGCCTTCGTCACGGTGTTCACCGCCGCCGAGCGACTGATGGAACTGGAGGAGAACCCCCTGGAAGAGCAGGGCACGCCCATCGACATGTCGGCACCCTGCGGCGTGCGCCTCACCGACATTTCCTATGCCTACGACAAAGAAAACGTCATTGAGCACCTCTCGTTCGACTTCGCACCGGGCACCTGCACCGCCATCCTCGGCGAAACGGGGGCCGGCAAGACAACTCTCATACGCATCATCCTCGCACTGCTACAGCCAAGCAGTGGAAAGGCCGTCATCTACAACGCCCACCGCGAACGGCGGCTCAGCCCCCGCCTGCGCACCAATTTCGTATATGTGCCGCAGGGCAACACCCTCATGAGCGGCACCATCTACGACAACCTGCGGCTGGGGCGCATCGAGGCCACCGAGGAAGACATGTACGAGGCGCTCCACGTGGCCTGCGCCGACTTTGTGAAAGACCTGCCCCAGGGCCTCCACACCTCGTGCAGCGAGAGCGGCGGCGGGCTGAGCGAGGGGCAGGCCCAGCGCATCGCCATCGCGCGCGCCCTGCTCCGCAACCGCCCCATCATGCTTTTCGACGAGGCCACCAGCGCCCTCGACCCCGACACCGAGCGCCAGCTCCTGAAGAACGTGCTCTCCACAAACAACCGAACGGTCATCTTCATCACCCACCGCCCGGCAGTGGTCGATTATTGCGACCAGACGCTCAAGATAGAGAGAAACCGGTGAAAAAGCCGCATTTCCCCGCCTTTCCTCTTCAAATGTTAATTTGGTACACTGCGGATGTACCATTCGTACATTGGCAGTGTACCAAATTCATTTTGCCGATGTACGACTTAATATCCGACGCTATAGGAGCCGCTTTTAGGAGCCGCCGCCTCCGAGCGTCGGGGTAACTATATCACGCCGAACAAAACAAAGTTAGTCCGACGCTTGGAAGCGTCGGCTCCTAGCGTCGGGTAACTATATCTCTGCCGAACAAAATTCAAAGTTAGACCCTATAGGAGCCGCCGCCAACCTTGAAGAGAGCTTCTGTTTGTAACATCCTCTTTGCGTAATATAACATCGTCGTTTTTTAAAACTTTGAAAGCAAAGGAGTTATCCGACTTTGGAAGTTATATGGAAAATATTTCCCCCTTGAAAAATTGGAGATTATATGTTTTCTTTTTATTTTTGCAGTGTAATCATTATTAGCAATCATAATATGAAAAAGGAAAGGTACATTAGAAGGCTTTTCATGGCCTGAAGAAGTTATAACAAGCGATGATGCCAATGTGTGGGACATTTCTTTAAATGGAAACACGTTGATAGTTGATTTTGGTCTGAATTATACCTCGAATGTTAAGATATGTCTCACATATTTAGACGGGGCGATCAGCCCTATGGAAATGTACTCTGGCAGGTTGGAGAAGGGAGATTATCATAAAGAATTTGAAATCAACGGGAAAGGGCTGTTTGCACTTAACCTGTTTATCAACGGCCAGGCATTCACCCGAAAACTATATCTTAAATAAATACAACTCCTTAAAGAAGCAAGTATGAAAAGATTATTTATTATTTTCGCATGTGCCACTTTAACAATGTTGGCACAAGCTGCAAGCAATGGCGACGGCAAGCCCATGCGCGTCACCTGCATCACCCATGACGCCAAGAATATTTACTTGGGGTTTGCCACCCAGGGGCTGATGGGCATGAGCCGCACCACGGGCGAATGCCTGTGGTATGAGGGTACCGCAGACAAAAATCTCTGGAGTATGGCAGCAAACGGCGACGAGTTGTGGCTGGGAACATGGGACAACGGCCTCTATCGGTTGCGCGGCGGTGAGCTGGCCTGGGTGGCCGACAAGACGTGGGTCGGCGCGCTCGACTTCAACGGCGACGACCTGTGGGTGGGCTACAAGTTGTTGTCGCTGGACAAAATGAACGGCGGAAGTGTTGCCGAGACATACACCGTTGACTGGGGAGCA
>JAFVHN010000077.1 GCA_017474515.1 Prevotella sp.
GTTACAGGAGTTCGGGAGTTACAGGAGTTCAGACATTAGTCCTGAAGGCTCCCTATTCGTCAGTTTGCAGAGGTTGGAAGTATTGTCTGAACTCCTGAACTCCTGTAACTCCTGAACTACATCAACTTGAGAAAGTTGAGTAAAAAAAGTGTGCAAATGTACGAATTTATTTGCAAATCAACAACTTTTTGGCAGAAAAGCGTGAAAGAGCCATCATTTTTGGCCCTTTCATGCCTATTTCTTCGCAAGAAATCACTAACTTTGCAGAAAGTTCCATCAATCAATCCGTTGACTCACTATGAAAAAAATCATCATGTCCACCATTCTCACCCTGCCCGCCCTTTCTTTGTCGGCGCAGCATTTCACTTATCCCGAGACGCCCCGCGACAACACCGTTGACCATTATTTCGGCGTTGCGGTGGCCGACCCCTACCGTTGGCTGGAGAACGACACCAGCCGCCAGACCGCCCAATGGGTGGAGGCGCAGAACGCGGTGACCGGCCGCTACCTGAAAGGCATCAAGCAACGCGGCAAGTTGCTCAAGCGGCTCACCGAGGTGTCGAACTACGGCAAGGTGGGCACACCCTTCTGGCGCCGCGGACACTGGTACCAATACCGCAACGACGGCCTGCAGAACCAGAGCGTGCTCTACACCATGGAGGCGCCGGGCGCTGAGCAGCAGGTGTTTCTCGACCCCAACCGCCTGTCGGACGACGGCACCGTGGCGCTGAAGTCGCTCAACTTCTCGGCCGACGGCAAACACTGCGCCTACGCCATTTCGCGAAGCGGCAGCGACTGGATGGAGATTTATGTGATGGACGTGGCCACGCGACAACTGCTCACCGACCACATCCTCTGGTGCAAATTCTCGGGGCCGCAATGGTATAAGGACGGATTTTTCTACAGCGCCTACGATGCCCCCACGGGCGGCAAGGAGTTTTCAAACGTGAACGAAACGCAGAAAATCTATTACCACAAACTGGGCACGCCCCAGTCGGCCGACGTGCTCTTCTACCAGAATCCGGCCCATCCCAAGCGCTTCTACAACGTGGAAGTGAGCGACGACGAGCAAATGATGTTCCTCTTCGAGAGCGGGGCCGGAGCCGGCAACAACCTCTTCGTGAGGGACTTGCGGCAGGAGGGCTCGCAATTCATACAAATGACCGGCGACATGGACAAGGAGTACTACCCCGTGGAAACCATCGGCGACAAGATTTACCTGCTCACCAACGACGGCGCCCCGTGCAACCGCCTCATGGTGACCGACCTGCGCCATCCCGGTTTTTCTGAATGGCAGGAGCTAGTGGGTGAGTCTGCCGACGTGCTCGAGAGCGTCACCATGACCGACGGCAAGATGATTTTGGTGTATAGCAAAGACGCCTGCCACCACGCCTTCCTCTACGACCTGCAAGGCCGCCGGTTGTCGGAGGTGCCCCTGCCCGGTGCCGGTAGCGTGGCCTTCCAGGGCCGCCGCGAGCAGAAGGAGTGTTTCTTCAGCTTCACCTCGTTCACCATGCCCGGCACCATTTATTCCTACGACACCAAGTCCAATGCCGTGGCACCCTTTGCCCAGCCCAAGGTGAACTTCCGGTTGTCGGACTTCCAGACCGAGCAAATCTTCTTCAATAGCAAGGACGGCACGCGCATTCCCATGTTCATCACCTACAAGAAAGGGTTGCGCCGCAATGGCCGCAACCCCGTGTTGCTCTATGGCTACGGCGGCTTCAACATCTCGCTGCCGCCGTCGTTCTCGGCCACCCGCATCCCCTTCCTCGAAAGCGGCGGCATCTATGCCCAGGTGAACCTGCGCGGCGGTAGTGAGTACGGCGAAGAATGGCACCAGGCGGGCACGAAGATGCAGAAGCAGAACGTGTTCGACGACTTCATAGCGGCCGCCGAATACCTTATTGCCCAGGACTACACCTCGAAGGAAAAGATTGCCATTCAGGGCGGTAGCAACGGCGGACTGCTCGTCGGCGCGTGCATGACGCAACGGCCCGACCTCTTCGCCGTGGCCATTCCGCAGGTGGGCGTCATGGACATGCTGCGCTACCACCTGTTCACCATCGGCTGGAACTGGGCCAGCGACTACGGCACGAGCGCCGACTCGAAGGAAATGTTTGAATACCTGCGCGCTTATTCGCCCCTTCACAACCTGAAGCCGGGCACCCGCTACCCCGCCACCCTGGTGACCACCGCCGACCACGACGACCGCGTGGTGCCCGCCCACTCGTTCAAGTTTGCCGCCACCTTGCAACATTGTAGCGACGGCACCACCCCCACCCTCATCCGCATTGACAGCAAGGCCGGCCACGGCTCGGGAAAACCGCTGGCCAAGGTGCTGGAGGAACAGGCCGACATCTACGGATTCATCATGCACAACCTGGGGATGAAGTAAACGTCGTTCAGGATGCGCAGGCGTGAGGCGGTCAGGAATTCGGGAGTACGGGAGTTCATACAAAACGAATAACCGTTGAGGGAAACGCAGCGGGTGTATTTTTATGCAATTCGCGATTTTCTTGCAAATAAAGCCAGTCCAAACCGCATCCTACTCCAGTCCAAGCCGCATCCGACTGCAGTCCAGACCGCATCCGACTGCAGTCCTACTTACGGACGACTTGCAGAAGGACTGGATTTTCCGCACGTCAAACCATTGTTTTTCAGCACATTATTCCCAATCTCCCGGCACGTCGTTCTTAGGCGTTTCATGCCATTATGAATAACGGAGTGAAATTGGTGTATATTTACTCAATTTTCGAAAGTTGATGGAGTTCAGGAGTTACAGGAGTTCAGGAGTTCAGACAATACTTCCAACTCCTTAAAAGTGAAAAGTTAAAAGTGAAAAGTGAAGAGTGAAAAGTGAAAAATAAAGCCCCCTCTAATCCCCCCTTGGGGGGAAGACGTACGGCCCAAAGGCTCTCCTCCTTACGAGAGGGGCCGGGGGTGGGCAAAAAAAAGGCTGCCGCTAGAACTATCGTCTGAACTCCCGAACTCCCGAACTCCTGAACTACTTATAACAGATAACTCATATAACTAAAAATTGCCTTTTAGCTCCTGTAACTCCAAAAAGTTGAGCGAATGCGAAAATAAATTTATCCTCAAAACGAAATAATAAACCGTAAAAAACATGGAGCTTTTGTCGCCAGCCACCCTCCGCTTCATTGCCGCCCACCGCGAGGACGACGTGCAACGCCTGGCCCTGTCGGCGGGGAAACACGACGACGTGGACCTTCCGGCGGCGCTCGGGCAGATTGCCGCCTGGCAAACGGCACGCCGCAAGCTGCCCTCATGGGCGGCCACCGACGGTCTGCTCTTTCCCCCGCGCCTGGCCATGGAGCAATGCTCGTCGGAAACAACGGCCCGCTACAAAGCCCGGCTGGCGGAACGGCTGGCGGGAGGCGGAACGCTGGTGGACCTGACGGGAGGCTTCGGCGTGGACTTCGCGTTCATGGCGAAGGCGTTCACAAAGGCCGTGTATGTGGAACGGCAGGAGGTGCTCTGCCAAGTGGCACGCCACAATTTCCCACTTCTCGGCATTGCCCGGGCGCAGGTGGTTTGCGGCGAGGCGGAGGACTTTCTGACCAACATGCCGCACGCCGACCTCATCTACCTGGACCCCGCACGCCGCGACGACCACGGCCGGCGCACCTTCGCCATTGCCGATTGCACGCCCGACGTGGCTGCCCTCTCGCCCCGGCTCTTGCAAAAGGCCGGCCATGTGGTGGTGAAGCTCTCGCCCATGCTCGACTGGCACAAGGCGGCGGCCGACCTGGGGCACCATGTAGCGGAAATACACATCGTGGCCACCGCCAACGAGTGCAAGGAGCTGCTCTTGGTGATGCGGGCAACCCACCAAGGCGAACCCCTGCTGACCTGCGTCAACGACGACCAGGAAACGGCGCTGCCCGCCGATGGCGCCGCGCAAACCTTTGAAAATGTGGGATATGACGGCCAGCAATACCTCTTTGAACCCAATGCCGCACTGATGAAGGCGGGGTGCTTCGCATGGCTCGGCAACACCTTCGGCCTGAACATCCTCGACCCCAACAGCCACCTGTTTGCGGGCAACGACTCCTGCCCGGCCTTTCCCGGTCGCCGTTTCCGCATTAAAAGCGTGAGCACCATGAACAAGAAGCAGTTGCGCACCGCTTTGCGCGACATCTCGCAGGCCAATGTGTCGGTCAGGAATTTCCCCCTTTCGGCACAAGACCTGCGGCAACGGCTGAAGTTGCGCGACGGCGGCGACACCTACATCTTCGGCACCACCTGCCGGAAGGCCGGGCACATTGTCTTCGTTTGCAAAAAAACATCCTGACACCTTATAAAATAAGTACAAGACCGGCTTCTCAGCGTCATTATAAAAAATGGCTGACGACATTTAAAAGGTGAAAAAGTGAATTAGAATGAAAAAAACTACCAAGCGGATTTTGGCCATGCTGACCGCCCTCACCATCGGCATGGCGGCCCCGGCACAAGGCCCCGGCACGGAGCGCATCTACCTGAGCGGCACCGGATGCGACGACATGGTGGCATGGCAATTCAAGTGTACCGACGGGCGCAACGCCGGACAATGGACCGAGATTGGCGTGCCCTCGTGTTGGGAATTGCAGGGCTTCGGCACCTACCAGTACGGCATGCGCTTCTACGGAAAGGCCACGCCCGAGGGCATTGCCGACGAACAGGGGCTCTACAGATACGACTTCCTGCTACCACAGGAGTGGCAGGGGCGGCAGATTGTGCTCACCTTCGAGGCCGTCATGACCGACGCCACCGTGACCATCAACGGGCGAAAGGCGGGCAGCGGCCTCCATCAGGGGGGCTTCACGCGCTTTTCGTTCGACGTTTCCGACCGCATCTTCTTCGGAAAGAAAAAGAACCGGCTGGAGGTCACCGTGGCCAAAGAAAGTGCCAGCGAGCAGGTGAACATGGCCGAACGGCGGGCCGACTACTGGAACTTCGGGGGCATCTGGAGGCCGGTGTTCATTGAGGCCAGGCCCATGCTCAACATCCGACGCGTGGCCATCGATGCACGCGCCGACGGACGGTTCATGGCCGACGTGTTCCTCAGCCGCGCCCTTCCCGGCGGTGCACTAAGCGTGAACATCGTTGACGCGAAAGGAAAAACGGTGGCCACGGGAAAAGACGTTCAAATAGCCGGCGACAACGCCAAGGTGGATTTCCAAGTGAAAGCCCCCCTGACGTGGACCGCCGAGACGCCCAACCTCCACACCGCCGTGTTCATGTTGAAAGACGCGCAGGGAAAAACGCTCCACGTGGAGCGCCAGCGCTTCGGCTTCAGGACCATAGAATACCGCCACTCGTATGACGGCGACGGCGACGACGGCGTGTTCGTCAACGGTAGGAAAGTCATCATGAAAGGCGTCAACCGCCACTCCTTCAGGCCCGAGACGGGGCGCACGCTCTCCAAGGCCAAGAACATTGAGGACGTGAAGCTCATCAAGTCGATGAACATGAACGCCGTGAGGCTCAGCCACTATCCCGCCGACCCGGAATTCCTGGATGCCTGCGACTCCCTGGGGCTTTACGTGGAATGTGAGTTGCCGGGCTGGCACTGGGCACATGCCACGGTGAACGGCACACAACTGGTGGAGGAAATGGTGACGCGCGACGTCAACCATCCCAGCATCCTTTTCTGGAGCAACGGCAACGAGGGCGGCTTCAACTACGAACTGGAACCCGCGTTCCACCGCTTCGACCCTCAGCAGCGCGTGGTGCTTTATCCCTGGGCCAACCGCAACGGCTTTGAAACCAAGCACTACCGCTCGTGGGGGGAAACGGCGGAATACATGCGTCAAAAGGAAATTTTCATGCCCACGGAATTCCTGCACGGCCTCTACGACGGGGGTCACGGCGCCGGACTTTATGACTACTGGCAACTTATGATGAGCAATCCCAGGTGCGCCGGTGGCTTCCTCTGGGACCTTCAGGACCAAGGCGTGATGCGCACCGACCAAGACGGGCTCATCGATTGCATGGGCAACTTCGGCGCCGACGGCATCGTGGGACCTCACGGGGAAAAAGAGGCCTCCTTCTATACCATCAAGGACGTGTGGTCGCCATTGCAAATAACGCTCCACGAGAGGTATCTCACGCTTAAGAATTGCTACGACTTCACCAACCTGAAGGATTGTAAAATCACTTGGAAATACCTCGACATGCCCGCGCCGGGTGATGCCAAGACCACGGTGAGAAGCCAAGGCACGCTGCCCGCCGTGGACCTTGAACCGCACACTCAGACCGCCGTTGCCCTGCCCCGGGGCGAGGGCGACGTGCTACAAATAACGGCCACCGGTCCCGACGGGAACGAAATCCACACCTGGGCCTTCAACACCGCCCCCGCCCTTTCGTCAACTTCAGCCCCCGATGCCGCAAAAACGTTGCAGCCCCTCGCCGCCGAAGAGGACACGGAAACCCTCACCATCAGCGCACAAGACCGGAAATACGTGTTTTGCAAAAAGACGGGAAGGCTGAAGAGAGTCGTCACCCGCCGCGGCACCGTCAGCCTTTCCGACGGCCCCCGTCTGAGGGCCGCCAAGCGCGCCGACCGTTCGCAAGACGGTTTCTACAACCACGACGACAAAGAGGCGTTCAGCAAAAAGACCCTCTACACCGAATATGCCGACCAAGGTGCGTTCGCCGGCTTCACGAAAGACGACGGACAACTCGTCGCCAACTACATTCACGGCAGTCTCGACAAGGTTGTCTGGACTTTCCTCGACAACGGCGAGGTGGACGTGAAAGCCTTTTATAACTTCAACGGCGTGGTGGATATTTTCGGCATTTCCTTCGATTATCCCGAAACGCTGGTGAAGAGCAAGGCATGGGTGGGAAAAGGCCCCCAGCGCGTGTGGCAGAACCGCATGCACGGACCGCAATACGGCTGGTGGCAAAACGATTACAACGACCCCGTGCCGGCCGAAAGCTGGGACTACCCCGAGTTTAAAGGCTACTTCGCCGACGTGCTTTGGATGCAAATTGAAACCGGCGAGGGAACCATCCTGATGCGGCCGCAACAAGGAGAGGAAACCTTCGTGGGAGTCTATGAGCCGCGCGACGGCCGCGACCACCTTCTCTATGACCTGCCGCACACGGGCCTCTCGCTACTGACGGTCATTCCCGCCGTGCGCAACAAAGTGAACACTACCGACCTCAACGGCCCTTCGGCCCAGCCGCAATGGGTGAAGGGCAAAGGCAGCCTGCAACTGTCACTCAGATTCGACTAAGATGAAAAAACTCCTCGCCCTTTTTCTTCTGCTCCCCCTTTCTTTCATCTGTGACGCATCAACATTGCAATCAGACGAACCGGCGCGACCCTGGACCTTCTGGTACTGGATGTACGGCGCCGTGTCGGCCGAGGGCATTCGCGCCGACCTGAAAGCCATGAAAGATGCCGGGCTGGAGGGCTGCTACCTCATGCCCATCCGCGGCAACCAGGAGCGCCCGGAACACGGCGGAGAGGCGCAACAATTGTCGGAAACCTTCTGGAAGATGGTGGACCTGGCCTTGCAACAAGCCGACTCTCTGGGGCTGAAGATGGGCATTCACATCTGCGACGGTTTCGCATTGGCTGGCGGACCGTGGATTACGCCCGAGGAGTCGATGCAAAAAGTCATCTGGGCCGACACCCTCGTGGTGGTGGGAAAACGCGGACAGGCCGCCGTCGCCCTGCCGCCCGTCAAAGGCCATGACGGTTTTTTCCGCGACATAGCAACCTTTGCCGTCAGTGCCGAGGAGCCGTTGCCCGAACCGATTATCACCGGCACCATAGCGCAAGACGAGGGCGGCACCTTCCGCTCGCGTGAGCCCGGCTACATAGAATTTTCCTACGACGAGGCGCAGACCGTGCGCTGCCTTGAGGTCATTCCCAGCGGCAACAACCTTCAGGCACAACGGTTGCTGGTACAGGCCAGCGACGACGGCATCCTGTTCCGCAATGTCCGCCAGCTCATTCCGCCGCGCCAGGGGTGGCAAAACACCGATTGCAACTACACCTTCTCGCTTCCCGAGACCACGGCCACCCATTTCCGCTTCACCTGGACCCCCGAAGGCACCGAGCCGGGCAGTGAAGACCTCGACGCGGGGAAATGGGCTCCCACACTGAAAATCAAGGAACTGCGCCTCTCAGCCGACCCGCGCATCGACCTTTACGAAGGGAAGAGCGGTGCCGTGTGGCGAATAGCCCCGCGCGACACCTCCGCCGCGGTCAGCGCCAATCGCCGTTTGCCACAGGTCATTCCGCTCACCGAGGGCACACGCCTTCCCCCGGGGCGCTGGCGAATCCTGCGTTTTGCACACACCTCCACCGCACATTCCAACGCCACCGGCGGCGGTGCCAAGGGCCTGGAATGCGACAAATTCTCGGCCCAGGCCGTGGGCAAGCAGCTCGACAACTGGTACGCCCTGTTCAAGCAACGGCCAAACTCGCACGTCATCACTTGCATGCACGTGGACTCCTGGGAGTGCGGAAGCCAGAACTGGTCGGCCGCTTTCCCCGACGAATTCCAGAAACGGCGCGGCTACGACCTGCTGCCCTTCATGCCCGTGTTTGCGGGCATTCCGATGGAAAACGACGAGCAGGTGCTCGCCGACATCCGCCAGACCATCGGCGACCTTCTCAACGACGTCTTCTTCACCACCGTCAGCGCCCGTGCCCGACGTTACGGCGTGCAGCTCTCGGCCGAAAGCGTGGCCCCCACGATGGTGTCCGACGGCATGGCCCACTACCGATATGCCGACGTGCCGATGGGCGAATTTTGGCTCCATTCCCCCACCCACGACAAGCCCAACGACATGCTCGACGCCATCAGCAGCGCCCATGTCTATGGCAAAAACATCGTCCAGGCGGAGGCTTTCACCGAAGTGCGCGGCGTGTGGAACGAAACGCCGGCCATGCTCAAGCCGCTCCTCGACCGCCAGTTTGCCTTGGGCGTCAACCGCCTGTTCTTCCACGTCTTCACACATAATCCGTGGCCCGGCCGCCGTCCCGGCATGACGCTCGACGGCATCGGCCTCTTCTTCCAGCGCGACCAGACATGGTTTCCCGAGGCCCGCGCCCTTACCGACTACATCACCCGTTGCTCCCAGTTGCTCCAGAAAGGCCGCCCCGTGGCCGACATCGCCGTATATACCGGCGAGGAGATGCCGCGCCGCGCCCTCACCCCCGACCGCCTGGTGCCAATGCTTCCCGGATTGTTCGGAGCCGACCGCGTGGCAAGCGAGCGCCGCCGCCTGGAGAACGCCGGCTGCCCCATGGAGGAGTCGCCCGTCGGCGTGCGCCATTCCGCCGGCATCCTCGACCTGAAGGACTGGGTGAACGCGCTCCACGGCTACCAATACGACTCCATGAACCCCGACGCACTCCTTCAGCCCTTCACCCACCGCCTGCTGGTGGTTCCCGAAAATGCCGTGGTGGGACCGACCGCCAGGGCACGCATCGAGGAGCTGAAACGCCAGGGCGTGGCCGTCATCGACCGTCCGTTCCAGGGCGAAGACCTGTCATCGTTCGGCATTGAGCGCGACGTCATCCTGCCCGAAAACATGGCCTACACCCACCGCCACAACGGTGAGTTCGGCGAAATTTACTTCCTTTCCAACCAGGAGGCCCGCGAGCGCACCGTCACCGTCTCGTTCCGCGCCGGAGCCTATTCCGACGTGGCCATCTACAACCCCCTGACCGACCGCTACACGGTCATCGACGGCTGCCCGGTGAACAATCCGCGCACCGAGTTGTCGCTGACTTTTCCCGCCTACGGGTCGTTGTTCGTATGCCTCTCTAGTGGTGTGGACTACCGCGGTGCCGACCATCGGCCCGTGCCCGTCACGACATGCCTGCACCAGCGCAGGCCCACCGATAATGTGTCGTGGAAACTCACTGGCGGATGGGATATTACGTTCCGCGAGAACGGCCTCACCCTCCACACCGACACCCTCTTCGACTGGAGCCGCCACCCGGCCGACAGCATCCGCTACTTCAGCGGCCACGCCCGCTATGCCACCACCCTGAAAATCAAGGGCCGGCCGGCGAGCACTGTGCTCCGCCTGGGCACCGTGTGCGACGTGGCCCACGTCTGGGTGAACGGCACCGATTGCGGCATCCTCTGGACAGACCCCTTCGAGGTGGACATCACCCCGGCCCTGCGGAAGGGCAAAAACCGTTTGGAGATAGAGGTGGTGAACACCTGGCACAACGCCCTGCGCGGTGCCGACACCGGCCATGCCCCGTTTGGCGGCATCTGGACCAACGCCACCTACCGCACCAAGGGCGACGCGCTCATCAGCGCCGGATTGCTGGGCCCCTTGCAAATCACGTCGCCCGCCACCCTGCCTTAACCCTTTTCAACCAATCATCATGCAATTATGAAGAAACCCGCCATTGCCTTCCTCCTCTCCCTCTGCACCCTGATGGTGTGTGCCGAGGTGAAGTTGCCGCACTTTTTTGCCGACAACATGGTGCTCCAGCAACAGACCACCTGCCGCCTGTGGGGCACCGCCGCCAAGAACCGGGCCGTAAAGGTCACCACGTCGTGGAACGCCCGCACCTACACCGCCAAGGCCGGTGCCGACGGCGCTTTCCAAGTTGAAATAGAAACGCCCGCCGCCGGCGGTCCCTACAACGTCACCCTGAGCGACGGCCAGGAGCTGACGCTCGCCAACATCCTCATTGGCGAGGTGTGGATTTGCTCGGGGCAGTCGAACATGGAAATGCTCATGAAGGGCTACAAAGGGCAACCCGTGGAGGGGGCCACCGAGGACCTGCTGCAATGCGCCGACGACGGTTTGCGGCTCTTCACCGTGAAGCGCCACGCCGCCCTGCAGCCCGCCGCCGACGTGGACGGCCAGTGGCTGCCCGCCGCCACGCCGAGCGTGCGCAACTTCTCGGCCACCGCCTACTACTTCGGCCGCGCCCTGCGCCGACAGCTCGGCGTGCCCGTGGGGCTCATCGTGACGGCCTGGGGCGGCTCAGCCTGCGAAGCGTGGATGAAGGGCGAGTGGCTGAAAGCCTTCCCCCAGGTGGAATTGCCCAAAGACGCCGACGACGTTGACAAGCGCCAGCAACGCTGCCCCACCGCCCTCTGGAACGGGCAGCTCAGCCCCCTGGTGGGCATGGCCATGCGCGGGGTGATATGGTACCAGGGCGAGGACAACGTGCCGCGCCAGGCCTTCTACGCCCCGCTCATGAAAACCATGGTGGAGGGCTGGCGCAGCGAATGGAAACGCGGGAACTTTCCGTTCTATTATTGCCAGATAGCGCCGTTCCCCTACGACGAAACCGACTGGGCCATCTACAACAGCGCACTCCTTCGAGAGCAGCAGGCCAGGGTGGAAACGCTGGTTGACAACTGCCGCATGGCGGTGCTCCTGGACTGCGGTCTGAACTTCTGCATCCATCCGCGCAAGAAGCGGCTGGCCGGCGAACGCCTCGCCCTGCTGGCACTCGCCGGCACCTACGGCGTGGAGGGGCTGCCCGATTTTGCCGCCTACGAGAGCGTGAAGTTCCAGGGCGACACCGCCGTGGTGGCCTTCAGCCGAAGCCGCGAATGGGTGTATTTCGAGAACGGGCCGCATAGTAGCAACTTCGAGGTGGCCGGGCCCGACAGGGTGTTCCATCACGCCGACGCCTGGGTGGACCGCAACCGCGTCTATGTGGTCAGCCCCGAGGTGAAGGAGCCCGTGGCCGTAAGATATGCCTTCCACGACTGGGTGGTGGGCGACCTTATGCACGACGGCCTGCCCGTAAGCTCGTTCCGCACCGACGACTGGTAGGCCGCAATGCCTTTTAAAATGTTAAAATGTAAAGATTTTTCAAACACCCGCATGGCTTGACCGCAAATTTCAAGGCGAAAAACGCCATTTTCCGAGGAGAGATCTTGAAGATTGAGGCGAGAAATTTGCGGTCAAACCAAGCGCGATTTTAAAGCCGCTGATTATCAATGATTTACAAAACGCTTCCAAAAGTGTTAAAATGTAAAGATTTTTTACCAAAAAAGGGGGGCTTTTTTTGGGGGGGAGATTCTAGATTTTCTAGATTATCTAGAGCTTCTAGAGATTCTAGATTATCTAGAGATTCTAGATTATCTAGAGTTTCCAGGGCCTTGCCGCTCCTCTTGTTTTTCCTCTTTTCCCTGGCCGCGCAGGCCGACGGCTACCGCCCCGCCGACGTGGTGTGGACCGAGCAGAGCCGGAACAGCAGCCAGTCGATGCCCTGCGGCGGACACGACGTGGGCATGAACGTATGGGTGGAGCAGGGCGACGTGCTCATGTATGTGGCGCAAAGCGGATGGTTCGACGAGAACAACACGCTGCTGAAGGCCGGGCGATGGCGGCTCCACATCGAGGGCAACCCCTTCAGCCAGGGCGATTTCCGGCAGGTGCTGTGCCTCGACGAAGGCGCCATCACCATCAGCGGCGCAGGCGTGGAGGTCAGGCTCTGGGCCGACGTGGACCAGCCCTGCGTGTTCATGCAGATGAGCGGACGCGGGCAGAAGGCCACGCTGAGCTACGAGAGCTGGCGATGGCGCGACCGGCCGCTTACGAAGGCGGAGTGCCAGCAGTGCTCCTACAAGTGGGTGCTGCCCGAAGGCACGGTGACACGCGCCGACTCCATCGTGGCACGGCCCCACGAACTGCTGTTCTTCCACCACAACCCGTCGGCCACCGTGTTCGACTTCACCACGCGCCGCGAACGCATGGACGCCGACGGCCTCAGCCTCTTTAACCCCCTGGCCGGACGACTGATGGGCGGCGTGATGAGGGCCAAGGACTTCACCCTGACTTCGTGTTCCGACGGACAATATGCCGCCACCGACCACCGCAGCTGGCACTACGAGGGCCGACTGGGGCGAAACACCGTGGTGACCATCAGCCTGCCCTTCGTACACCGGCAAGACCTGCAGGGCGACACTCCGCCCACGGCCTCCGACTCGAAGAAGCGCAGCCAGCAATGGTGGCACCAGTTCTGGCAACGCAGCTGGATTACGGCCACCGGCACCGACAACACCCTGCTCACGGCCCTGCGCAACTATGAGCTCATGCGATTCATGCTCGGATGCAATGCCCGCGGAGAGTGGCCCACCAAGTTCAACGGCGGACTGTTCACCTTCGACCCGGTGTATGTGGACCAAGAAACGCCTTTCACTCCCGACTACCGCAAATGGGGCGGCGGAACCATGACGGCGCAGAACCAGCGACTCGTGTATTGGCCCATGCTGAAGAGCGGCGACACCGACCTCATGGCCGCACAACTGGACACCTATCTCAGGATGTTGCCAAACGCCGTGGCGTGGTCAAAACGCCACTGGGGGCACGGCGGAGCATGCTTTACCGAGCAGACGGAAAACTTCGGGCTTCCCAACCCGGCGGAATATGGCAAGCACCGCGACGGCGACGACTGGGGCGTGGAGCGCAATGCCTGGCTGGAATATGAGTGGGACACGGCGCTCGAGTTCTGCATGATGGCACTCACGGCCCACCGCTACACGGGGCAGGACATAGCGAAATATGAACCGCTCGTTGAGGAGTGCCTGAAGTTCTTCGACCTGCACTACCAATACCTGGCACGGCAACGGGGGGCAAAGGCCCTCAACGCCGAGGGGAAGCTGGTCATCTATCCCGGCTCGGCCTGCGAGACTTACAAAATGGCCTATAACCCCGCCAGCACCATTGCCGCCCTGCGCACGGTGACGGCGGCATGGAAAGACTATCTGGCCGAAGGAAATGGCAACGCGGCGTGGGCCGACAGCCTCTTGACGCGGTTGCCCGAGGTGCCGCTGAGAACCATCGGCGGCGACACCTGCATAGCGCCGGCAACGGTCTGGGAGCGCATACAAAACACGGAGACGCCGCAGCTCTATCCCGTCTTCCCCTGGCGCATCTACGGAGTGGGGCGGCCGGGGCTGCAGATTGCCCGCAACACCTGGGAAAAAGACGCACACGCCATCGACATGCGCAGCACCAAAGGATGGAAACAAGACAACATCTGGGCGGCATGCCTCGGGCTGACCGATGAGGCCAAAAGGCTCATGGCGGAGAAACTTTCCGACGGGCCTTACCGATTTACCGCCTTCTGGGACCCGGGATTCGACTGGGCACCCGACATGAACCGGGGCGGGGCGGCAATGATTGGCGTGCAAGAGATGCTGTTGCAAGAGGATGCCGACGGGCGGCTATTACCCTTCGCGGCATGGCCCAGGGAATGGGACGTCAGCTTCAAATTGCACGCCTCGGGCGGAAGAACCGTGGAGGGAACGATGAAAAACGGCCGGCAAACAGTTGTAGTGACCGGGCTCGACGGCAAGAAAACAACCCTCTCGGAACCGACCGACGGGGCCTCTTCACTGAGAGTGACGCGCCAGACCTGCAACTATCAGGAGGAGGACGCTACGGTGAGCGGCACGCCTTTCGTGGGATGGCAGATGGAAAGCACGCGGCAAGACGACCGGCAGACGGCCTACCAAATCGTAGTGACAAGAAGAAAAGACGGGAAAACGATCTGCGACACCGGGCGCAGGGACGGTTCGCAAAGCCAGCACGTCGCCCTGCCAGCCCTGGCAACGTGCAGCAGCGGATATGAATGGAAAGTGCGGGTGTGGGACAAAGACAACGTGCCCTCGCCCTGGAGCAAGGGACAAGTCATCCGCACGGCGACAAACTTCGGACAGGCTCAATGGATTGGCGCCATCACAAAACGCGACGCACACATTCCCGAAGGGCGGTGGAGCAACGAGGTGTATCGCAAAGACAGCGTGCAACAGAAATGGAAAGACGTGGACACGTTGTCGGCACGAAGCATCGTCATGGAAAAAACGTTCCGGGCCGAACGCTGGCCCGCCACCGACGCACAACTGGCCATCTGCGGGCTGGGACACTACATCGTGTATATCAACGGCCAACGGGTGGGAAGCGACGAGTTTGCACCCCTTTGGAGCGAATACAACCGAACGGTTTATTACAACATCCTCGACGCTACTCCTTATATAAAACAGGGCGAGAACGTTGTCAGCGTGGTGCTCGGAAACGGGTTCTACAACGTGCAACGCGGAGAAAGATATAGCAAGCTGCAAGCGTCGTTCGGACCGCCGAAACTGCTCTTGCGCCTCGACATCACCGCCGACGGCAGGGAGTCAACGGCGCTCGTGAGCAACAACACCTGGACGTGGAGACCGGGGCCGGTGACGTTCAATAGCATCTATGGCGGCGAAAGCTATGACGCAAGGCTGGAAACGACGGGAATGACGGGCGGAAACATCAGGCCGGAAGAGGGCCGGAAAGCGGTGGTGGTGGAGGCACCACGGGGCACACTCGTGGCGCAGGAAGCACCGCCCGTGCGCATCATACAACGGCTGGAGGCGGCAAAAAGGCTGACCGTAAACGGCGACTCCATAGACGCGGCATCGCGGCAAACGCGGAGGCAGGTGGACCCCTCGGTCATGGTCTTCGACATGGGGCAGAACCTCTCGGGATTTCCTGAAATCAACGTCAAGGGGAAAGCCGGGCAGAAGGTCACCATCCTCGTGGGCGAAACGCTCACGCGGCAGGGCGTATGCAACCAGGCGCAGACCGGGCGACAGCACTTCTATGAATACACGTTGCGGGGAAACGCGGGCGGAGAAACATGGCATCCGGCTTTCTCCTATTACGGATTCAGGTATGTTCAAATAGAAGGGGCGGTCATGGAAAACGAGCCCAACCCCGCGGGACTTCCCGTGGTGAGCGGGTTAAGAAGCTGTTTCGTGCATAGCGCGGCACGGCCGACGTCGGCGTTTGAGTGCAGCAACGACCTTTTCACGCAGACCCACCGGCTGATAGAAATGGCGGAGCGAAGCAACATGCACGCCGTATTGACCGACTGCCCGCACCGCGAAAAGCTGGGATGGCTGGAGCAAGACCACCTGTGCGGACCCTCTTTGCTCGACAATTTCCAGATGGGAAGCTACATTCCGAAGGTAATGCGCGACATGGCCGACGCCCAGAAAGCCAACGGCATGGTGCCAACGACGGCGCCGCAATACGTGTCGTTCGGAAACCTTTTCGACGATTCGCCAGAATGGGGAAGCACCATCGTCATCCTGCCGTTCATGTATTACCGGCACTATGGCGACAGCTCGCTCATCGAAAAATACTACGAGCCCATGCGCCGATACGTGGACTACCTCACCACAAGGGCCGACGGCGGCATCGTGAGCCACGGACTGGGCGACTGGTACGACCACGGCCCGGGTCGTGCCGGCTTTTCCAAGAACACGCCGGTGCCGCTGGTGGCCACGGCCCACTACATTTTCGACCTCCAGCTGATTTCCACCGCGGCACGCATGACGGGCCATAAAGCCGATGCTGAAAAATACCGCGCACTGCTCGAAGAAGTAAAAAACGCCTTCCAAAAAGAGTTCTATCACCCCGAAGAAGGCTTTTACGGCACGGGAAGCCAGGCCAGCAACGCTTTGCCCGTGTTCCTCGGACTGGCTCCCGACAACAGGACCATGGAGCACCTGAAAGCCGACATCCGCCAGCACGGATGCCGGCTGACGACGGGCGACGTGGGAAACCGGTACCTTTTCCAGGCGCTGGCACGGAACGGGGAAAACGAACTTCTCTACAACATGCTCAACCACTACGACGTGCCGGGCTACGGCTACCAGATAGCGCAGGGCGCCACGACGCTCACCGAACAATGGGACCCGAAGATGGGAGCCTCGCAAAACCACTTCATGATGGGACAAATCGACGAGTGGTTGTTTGCCTCGCTCGCCGGAATAGGACAGGAAGAGGGCACCGCGGGCATGCGGCAACTCGTCATCAATCCGCAACTTCCCACCGGCCTAAAATGGGTGAAAGCCCACGTGGAAACGCTCTACGGAAAGGTAAAAGTGGAAGCGTCGCACACGGAAATCACCGTTGACATTCCCATAGGCTGCCAGGCCCGCATCCGTGCCGGAGAACAATGGCACCGCGTCGGCTCCGGACACTGGCATTTCGACTTCTGACCCCCTGTGGCCCGAAAAAACAATTTCACCTTGAAGTTCAGGAGTTCAGGAGTACAGGAGTTCAGACGATACTGATGGCGGCAGCCTTTTTCAACTTTTCAATTTTTTCAACTTTTCAATTTTAATAATGGAAATTTTCACCCGCTCTCGCCTTCTCCTCGGCGCCCCTGCCCTTGAGCAGTTGCAAAACGCCCGAGTCATACTTTTCGGCGTGGGAGGCGTTGGCTCATGGTGCGCCGAGGCACTCATCCGCAACGGCGTGGGACACCTCACCATTGTTGACAACGACAACGTCGCCCCCTCGAACATCAACCGCCAACTGATGGCCACCACCAAGACCGTGGGACAAAGCAAGGTGGCCGTGCTCAGGCAGCGCCTCCTCGACATCAACCCGCAGGCCGACATCGTGGCCCGCCACGAATGTTTCTGCCAACAGACCGCCGCCGACTTCCCCCTCGACGGCTACGACGCCATTATCGACGCCATCGACTCCCTGGCCGACAAAGCCCTGCTCATAGGCATGGCCACCCGCACAAAAGCCTTCTTCGTAAGTTCCATGGGCGCAGCATTGAAAATGGACCCGGGGCACATACAGGTGGCCGAATTCTGGAAGGTGAAGGGATGCCCCCTGGCCCGCGCCCTGCGGCAACGCTTCAAGAAGGAAAAGGCGTTCCCGGCCCGGAAATTCCAATGCGTGTTCAGCGACGAACTATTGAAAAACAAACCCGAAGAAGTCGTCCCGCCCTCCTCCGACGCCGGCACGGCCGCCGGCCGCCAAAAGCCCGCCAACGGCTCATTGGTCCACATCACCGGCATTTTCGGCTTCACCCTGGCAGCCCTCGTCACCGAGCACCTGGTCACCCCTTCCGCCAAAAACCTACCGTAAATTGCAAATGTATTGCGTAAAAAACACAAATTCATACAACAATCCTGCCGTTTCATACAACGCGGCAGGATTTTCTTTTTCATCTCAAAAAGGAAAACTACTTTTGCACCGCTTTTAAAGACAAAATGTTTTTAAGATGAAAAAGATGATTGTTTTCTTGATGATTGCGCTCATGAGCGTGATGGCATCAACGCCCGCCAGTGCGACAACCGGCACAACGACCTCCGGCAACCCCATTCCCCAAAACGTGGTGGTGAAGCAGACAACCCACTTCAACGACGGCCGCACGCTCATCCTTTATTACAAGAAGAGCGGCTCGCAGGTGGAGGTCTATTCGCCTTGCAACGACAAGGACTACAGCATGAGCGACGCCTCGAAAATCAACTCCACCAACTTCGAGGTGGTTGACAAAGTGGAGGGAAAACTCTACCGAAAGGCAACGCTGGGCGAGGTCGCCAGAATCATCAAGCAACTGGTGAACAAATACCTCTGACATGGTCTATGTTGAAATCTTGCTGCTGTGGGCAACCATTGAAGAATCATTCAAACAGCTGCACAACAACATGTTTGTCAGGGTGGGGCGAAGCCTCATTGTCAACAAGCAATACATCTACGTCATCAACCTTACCGACCAGATGCTGTTGTTTGCCGGACAGCAAATCAAGGGCGACATAGCACCCGTCAGGGTGTCGCGCGATGCTCTCAAACAATTGAAACAGCAGTTGGAGGAAGAAAAATGAGGTGAACCATGAGCGAACTGAGCAAGCAAAAACCGGAAGTGCCCGTCATCATCATCGAGCGTGACGATGAACCTGCCATCGACATCGCCGTTGCCGGAAAGAAGCGGCAATGGCTGCGCCACCTGGCAAACGTGGCCGTGGGGCTGCTCATGCTGGCCCTGCTCTTTGCCGCCTACAAGCTTGCGGCCTACTACTTCGTGCTGGGCGTGCCCGTTTCAACATCGCCCAGGGAGAACATTGAAAAGCTGAAGCAGCCCGCAACGGGCGAAACCGCCGAAGTAAGAATGACCAGCGACAGCATACTCGGCGTAACCCTCGACATCTACGGCCTGCACGGCCTGAAAGCCGACATCGAACTGCGCGAGCCCGACAAGTGGGACCGCGGCGTGTTCCTCTATTCGCGATGTGCCGACTACACATCGAATGGCAAATACCTCGGCTCGCTGGTCGTGCAGGGCCAAGACCTGCAAAGCGACCGCTCGCGGCTGGGATACATGGCCATGGCCGACGGGCAAATGGTCATCGGCATCAGCCGGAGCGACAAGGTGAAGGACTATGTCTGCGGGCGCGGAGGCTCCTTCTTCAGGCAGTTCATCCTCGTGAGCGACGGCGTGCTGCCGCCACGCTTCATGCTCCACGGAAAGGTGGAGCGAAGGGCCATAGGGCGCATCGGCAACCAGTTGTTCTATATTGCCACGCGCCAAAAGGAAACGCTCTGGGACTTTGCCGACGCCCTGCGGGAATATGGGTTCACCGACGCCATCTATATCACCGGCGGCAACCAATACGGCTTCTACCGCGACCGCAACGGCAACCGCCACGACTTCGGGCAGCCCGCCGCCCGAAGTCGCGCCAAGGGCAAGAATTTCGTGCCCTGGCTGGTATTCAGGGCTTTGAAGTGAAAAAAAAAAACTTAATCCCCCAAAGGGAGGGAGGATGAAAGGCTGGTTCCATGTTTGTGGAGTGATCCCGTTTTCTTTCTTCGCGACCGGTAGCGGCATGGGTAAAAACTGGTAAAAAATCTTGACAAAATCGCCAATTTTTCGAAGATTTTGTAATTTGTTGAATTTCAATATCTTACAAATTGCCTGAAGTTTGACCGCAAATTTCGGGGAGAGATCTTGAAGATTGAGGGGAGAGATCTTGAAGATTTCTCCCCGAAAATTGCCGTCAAACTTCCTGGGGGAATCAAATTTTTATGAAAAATCTTGACAAAACGACGAAAACTTTTGCCTGCCTTTTTCGGGAGCTGAGGCATCGGTTCTGGCCTCCTGGTCTCCAACAACTTCAAAGGTCATAAAAAAGAACTGCAGCAACTGGTCACCCAGGCACTGCAGCTCATCATTAAAATCAACCAAAAACTTATTACCTAATTGTCAATATCACGTTTATTCATTTCCTTTTCAATACGCTTTCTGAGCGCTTCCTTCTCGCTTTCCGAGAGCGGCTGCACCCGGCATACATACCTGTGCAGGTGATACTTGCTTGTATGACTGTTGTCGCCCATAGTCCCGGATTATCACTGTTTCTTGCCGATGCCTTTCGGGCACCCTTACAACATGATGACGCGGGGTAAGGCGGTTTGTAACCAGTGTAGTGCCAAAAAAAAGCACATTATGTAGGTTTTTTCTTTTTTTCGCCTAAATGGCGACGGCACTCTGCGCCGCGTATTCCCTGAGTCGGCAGATGCTGCGGTGCATGAGGTTGCGCACGCTCTGGTAGTTGATGCCCATGATGCGGCAGATGTCGTCGTATTTGCGCTGCTCCACGTAGTAGAGTGTGATGATTTGCTGCTGGCGCGGCGACAGTTTTCCGCAGAACTGCTCAATGGCGGCCGTCATGGCCTGGCGTGCCTCCTGTCTTTCGCGCTGGTAGTCCTCGGCCTCGGCCATGTCGCGCATTTTGCTGTCGTCGGGCTCCTCGTCGGTGATGCGCATGCTGCGGCGGTATTCGTCGTTGATTCTGTTGCGAAGCGACACGTAAAGATAGCTTTCGGGATTTCCCACTTCGGCAAGCGAGTTGCTGCGTGTGAAGAGTTTCACAAACACATCCTGAATGCAGTCTTTCAGCATCTCGCGGTTGCTGCTGAAGCGCGAGCCGAAAGCAAAGAGGTTGTCAACGTGCTCGTTGTAAAGCGTTGTAAAATCGATCATTTGTTTTAGTAATTAGCAGATAGTAGCAGTATGTGGCGGCATTCCTTTCGGATGCGGCGGGGGTTGATTGTTTTAGTACGGGCAAAGATAAGCATTTTTGGCGTTACGGCCTTCCTTTTTGTAAGGTTTTTTCTCTTTCCGCCCGATTTTTTATCAATTTTTAATACTCTTTATAGAGTACGGGGGCCTTTCGGCCATAAGCCGTCGCTCAGGGCGTGCGGGGCGTGAAGCCGGTGAGGGGGTTCCATCCGTCGTCGCCGGCCAGCACCGTTTCCATGTCGTAGTCGTCGATGTTGTCGAGCTGGTGCGACCACGATGCGCGGCGCAGGGGGTTGGCTCCTGGACCGGTGCTTTTGAACTCGGCGTAGTAGGCCGTCTGCTCATTGTCCTTGTTTCCCCAGTTGTTCCATCCCTCGGGAAGTATGTGGTCTTCCATCCTGCACCTGATGAAGACGGCCTTGGCGAAGGGTCTCCAGGGCCTGGAGAGGAAGACTTTTTCCACGCCGTTCTCGGCCAGTATGCGGCAATCGTAGAACACATAGCCGTATTTCTGGCCTTCGGGAGTGGCGGGGGCGGTGACGTAGCCGTCGTCGAGGCTGCGGATGGTGCAGCGGTTAAACACGGCAAGGGCCTTGCCGAAGATGAAGTCCACGGTGCCCTCGATGTAGCAGTTCTCGTAGTATTGGCGTGTGCCGATGCCGTAGGTGTAGAGGGTGTCCTGGTGTCCCGAAAATTCACAATTTCGGAAAATGGCCCTGTCGCCGGCCACGAAACAGGCCACGGCCTGCCCGGCGGAAGGCCCGGCGGAGTTCTCAAAGACGATATTCTCGGCGGTGAAATCGGGGCCGTAGATATAGATGGTTGCCGAGCCGCTGGTGCTCATGGTCTCGCCGAAGCGGTTGGGCTTCGAGGCATAGTCGTCGTTGGTGATGACGGCTCCTTCCTCGCCAATGAGCGTCACGCCGAGCTTGCAGGCGGCAATGATGATTTTCTCCTTGTAAACGCCCCGTTTTATGAAAATGCGCGTCTTGTGGTTCTTGCGGAAATCGGGCACGGCGTTCACGGCCTCTTGCACGGTTGTGAAGTTTCCGGTGCCGTCTTGCGCCACGACGAAGTCGCAACTGTCGGCTCCCTGTGCCGCGGCTTTGAGAAGGAACGCGAGGAAGAAGACCACGGCGGCGGCCTTTCTCAGGAAGGTGGTAGATGATGTCATGGTGGGTAGTATTGTTTTTTGAACGGTGCAAAGATAGGCTTTTCCACCGGCCCCGGGGTGTAATATTCGGCAAAACAGGTTGAAAAATTGACATGTTTTGCCTTTTTGCCCCTTCTGACGGCGTTGGGCACCCTCAAAAAGCGAAGGACGCCGCCTCTTTCAGGTAGCGTCCTTCTTCGTCTTTCGTTAGTATGTTATGAAAAATTTGAGAGAATTGAAACTTCACAGTTTCGTGTTTTAAAAAATCCAATGTGTTTTACTAAACGTGATTATAGAGAAAGCATAGAAATATATCTACTTGATGAGGGGTGCCGCCGGTGCGGGCTGGTTGGGCGTTGTGACCTGCACCGCCTTTTGCAGGGTGTCGATTTTCACGGTGTCGCCCATGGCCACGCTTGGCATATTGCCGTTGCCCTGTGAGGTTCCGGCCATGGGCATGGCCTGCTCTTCTTTGTCGAACGCCATCTGCATGGCGTTGCTCAGCGAGAGGATGATGGCCACGATGGCGGCAGCCTTGAAGAAGGGCATCATTCGTTGTTTCATGCTGACCCTCTTTGCCTTGACGGTTTTTTCCTCTTCCACGAGCTTGAGCACCTTTTCGTCGAAGTCGTTGCCGAGCACGAACTGCCTTTTTTCCTCCTGCTGGCAGGCGAAAAGCGGCTTGATGTGCAGCAACGATGCCGGCACGTCTTCCTGGCTGAAGAAGGCGCGGAGGATGTTTTCCTCTTCGAGCGATGTCTGGCATTCCCAGTACCGCTCCAGCAGTTGCTCAATATATTTATAATCCATATTCTTCTGCGGCTTTAAGTTGTTGCCTGACGGATTGCCTGGCCCTGAAGATGTTGACCTTCACTTGTTCTTCGGTGATGCCGAGAATGGCGGCAATGTCTTTATAGGGTTTTCCTTCAAAGTCACGGAGTTGCATGCAGCTCCGTTGTTTTTCCGGCAGTCCGTCCACGAGTTTTCTCACCATTTGCAGCCTGTCCTGCTGGATGATTCTGTCGTAGGGATTGTTGACCTGGGCCTCCTGTGCGTCGGTGTTTGTTTCGAGTGCGACGTTTTTCTTGTCGGCCCTTTTTAGTTTGTCGAGCGCGAGGTTTCTGGCAATGGTAAGCGCGTATGCCTCAATGCTTTCAATCTGCTCCCACTCTTCCCTTCTGTTCCACACCCTGATGAGTGTGTCTTGCACGATGTCTTCGGCGTCCTCATGGTTGAGAGTGATGCGTAGTGCCAGCCTGTAGAGGACGTTTTTCAGCGGCAATATGTCGTTTTTGAAGCTGACGGTTTTCATCTTGCAATCTATAAGAATGACGACTGGAGGGTGGAAAAGTTACGGGCGGGGTGTTAATTTTCTTTAAACGGCTTTGCGATGGCATCGCAACAAAAGGGGCAAGACGGCAAAAGACGTGGCTGACGTGGAACGACGGCTACGGACGGCGGATGACGGTTCCCTGTCGTCCGTCGAGGGCGGTGGCCAGGGTGATGACCACCCGTTCCACGCCTGCCTCGGTGGCTGCCAGCGCGTTTTCTATCTTTGGCAACATGCCTCCCGAGACGGTGCCGTCGGCCTTCAGCCGTCGGAAGATGTCGGGCGTGATGAGCGGAATGACGCTGTCGTCGTCATCGGGATTTGCGAGCACCCCTTTTTTCTCGAACGCGAACATCAGTGTGACGTTGAAGAGCGGCGCCAGTGCCTGCGCCACCGCCGATGCCATGGTGTCGGCGTTGGTGTTGAGAATGTTGCCCTGCCCGTCGTGCGTGAGCGGAGCCACCACGGGCACGATGCCTCCTCCGATGAGCCTGGCGAGCTGTTGCCCGTCGGCCCGTTCCACGTCGCCCACGAAGCCGTAGTCCACAATGCGGGTTTCCCCGTCCACGTTGACGGCCAGGGGTTTCCTTCTCCGCGAGCGTATGATGTCGAGGTCGGCGCCGGTGAGCCCCAGGGCGCAGATGCCCCTGGCCTCGAGCCTTGCCACGATGTTTTTGTTCACCAATCCGCCATAGACCATTGTCACCACGTCGAGCATCTGCCTGTCGGTAATGCGCCGTCCGTTCACCATCCGGCTCTCAATGCCCAGGCTGGCGGCCACCTTGGTGGCCCTCCGCCCTCCGCCGTGCACCAGCATCTTGTGGCCTTCAATGCGTGCAAAGCTGTCGAGCAGCTGTTCCAATTGCGCGTCGTCTTCCACCACGGCGCCTCCCACTTTCACGATAGTAAGGTTTTCCATTTTGATGTTCTTTCTTTTTTTGTGCAAAAGTACACATTTTCCGCGAGAAAAAAGGCCCTGACAGGGCGAAAGTTAAAGGGCATAGGGGGTTAGGTAGTTAAAATATGCTAAACTTTCGGCTTTATGAATGTCGATTTATTGTAAAAACGCTACCTTTGAACTGAATTTTAATATTAATCGACTAAAACATTATTTATTAACTTTATTTTCAGCTTATGAAGAAAATCTTTACATTCATTGCAGCCGCATTGTTCTCAGTGGCAATGCAGGCCCAGACCGTTGTGGGCAGCGAAGACAACTCCACCGGCTGGTGGACGGCTTTCTCGCCCTACTACAGCATTCCGGCGAACAGCACGCTGTCGCTGAACTTCGTGAACTACAGCAGCCAGGCCAACAACTGGAACAACTGGCTCGTCGTGCTCACCAACGACACCGAGCGCGGCGCCGCCGACTATGCCGAGTACTGCGTGCTGAGGGCCGACAACTGGGCATGGAACTCCCAGACCAACAGCGGCGATAACCAGGATTGGTTCGTGTCGCTGGCCAGCAACTACAACTGGGACACCTTCAAGGCCGACATGGACGGCTCCACCGTTGCCATGACGGTGACGCGCGAGGGTGCCAAGACCACCATCCACGCCGACATCACCACCGCCGGCGGCGCCTCCTATTTTGAGGACTTCGTCATCAATTGCGGCGACGGCACACAGCCCATGGGCGCCTTCCTGAGCACCGAGGGTGGACACCTGGTCATCAACAGCGCCACCGTGAGCGCACCGGCACAGCCCGGCGCCAGCGAGAGCTACAAGGCCATCAACGTGGCCGAGGACGGCACCATCAGCATGGCACCCGAGTTCCTGGCCGTGGTGGGTGAAGACGGCAAGACCGCCAACAACGTTGCCGACGGCAAGAGCATCGTAACCATCCAGACCGACAACGTCACCGTGGAGGCCGTGGGCGGAACCACACCGGCCAACATCGAGGGCGGCGCACAGGACATCACCCCGGGCCAGCTCATCGACGAAGCCACACACACCTACCAGGTGGCCAGCGTGGGCTCGTGGAACAACGTGGAGTGGAAGAACGGCAACAACAAGACCGACATCAACGATGCCGCCGGCACCAAGCTCTACTTCCTCATGGGAACGGGCAACCCCTACGTGGGCCTGAACGCCGAGGAAATCTACACCGACGACAACCCCACCGGCACCTATCGCGCCAAGTACGACTTCTATGAGCCCGACGGCTCGAAGGGCATGCCCCTGACCGGACTCTACTACAAGTTCACCACCAAGCAGGACGGCGACCTGAAGGTGCAGATCTGGGCCAACAAGGGCAACCGCCAGACCTTCGTGGTTGACGAGAGCACCAAGCAGCCCGTGCCCTACACCGTGGAAGGCTACGTGAACGGCCAGAAGGCCAACGACGAGAGCAAGCCCGTATATAACGAGGACGGCACGCCGAAACTCGACAACGACGGCAACCCCGTTTACGAGCAGTACTGCATCTTCTTCACCAACGAGGAGCTGCAGGAGCGCCACGCCCAGTCGGGCAACGCCGACAACCCCTACATCATCGACATGGGCAACCAGGCCTTCTGGGGCTGGCTCACCTTCCATGCCGAGGCCAACAAGAGCTACTGGCTCTTCCAGCACAGCTCGCAGGTGGGATTCGGCGGATTTGAGTTCAACGGCGGCACCACCGCCATCCAAACCATCGCCGCTCCGAAGGCTGCCAAGTCCGACCGCACCTACAACCTGCAGGGCCAGGTGGTTGACCAGAACTACAAGGGCATCGTCATCAAGAACGGCCGCAAGTACATCAGGAAGTAATCATTCCCGCAAATACCCAGCAAGAGGGAGCGAAGGTTTTCGCCCCCTCTTTTTTTATTGTCCAAAAAGCCCGCCGATTCCGTTGACGGCGCCGGCCACAAAAACCCGTCCGCCAGACGGGTAACAACGTGGTGATTTTTTGATGAAAAATCTTGACAAAATCGATATTTTTTTGATGATTTTATAAAGTGTTGAAAATCAATAGGTTGTAGATTGCCCAAAGTTTGACCGCAAATTGAGGGGAGAAAATTGGCACTTTGAGAGGAGAAATCTTGAAGATCTCTCCCCTCAATTTGCGGTCAAACTTTTCCAGGGACTGAAATTATCATGAAAAATCTTGACAAAACGCCCCGCAAAAACCATCCCCCCAAAGGCCCGCCAACACATGCCCTTCCCCACGAAAAAAACCGCGCCCCCCAATGAGTACATTATAAATATACGCGCGTCAAAAAGAAAGACAAGCATATACATGTATAACTTAATAAACTGCTTTTTTATGAACTACAAACACATTTCAAGAAGGAGCCGCTCCTTCCTGCGGATGTGGCACGGCGGTGTGCTGGGCGCAGCAGCACTGCTCATGGCCTCGTGCGCAGTTGACGGCTACGACGACGAGGAACGCTTCGTCAGCGACGTGTCAGGAGCCACGCTCTCGTCGCCGCAGGCTTCCGACATCACCATCACCCCGAGCGCCGACGGAAAGAACCAAACCATCACCTGGCCCGTGGTGCCAGGAGCCATGGGCTACCTGGTGTCGTTCTTCGACGAGGGCAACATGGACGAGCCGCTGGTGAGAGACTCGCTGGTGGACGGATGCTCCATCACCGTGAGCCGCGAGGAAGACATGAACTACCTGCTCACCATCCAGACCAAGGGCAACGCCAAGGCGGGCAACAACGACGCCAGCGAGGCCACGCAGCTGAAGATTTCAACCTTCACGCCAACCTTCATGACCATTCCCGCCGGCAGCGACCTCAACGCCTGGTTCGCCGCCAACCCCGTTCCCGACGACGCCCTCACGGCCAACCTCAACTACGACCTGGAGGCCGGCGGAAGCTACACGCTGAGCGACGTGCTCGACTTCAACGGGCACCGCGTCACCCTGCGCTCGAACAGCAAGACCAACCGCGCGCTCATCACCTACACCGGCGACAAGTCGGGCATTGCCACCTGCGCAGCCATGGGCATCAAGTACCTCAACTTCGACTGCCAAGGCATGGCCGCCAACAAGGGCGTGTTCGCATTCAGCAAGGCACCGACGGTGGAAAACGACGCCACCTACGGCGCACCCGTCATCTGGGACCCCATCACCATCCTGAACTGCAACTTCGACAACGTGAACGGATACTTCTTCTGGGACAATGCCACGAAAGTGGCCGCCAAGACGGTGCTCGTTGACAACTGCGTGGTGCACCTCACACCCCAGAGCGCCATCTCGGGAGGAGTGTTCTGGACCAACAAGGCCGGGCACATCAACGACCTCACCGTGTCGAACAGCACTTTCTGGGAAAGCCCCGACAGCCCGGGCGACTACAAATACTTCTACCAGGCCGGACTGACCAGGGCCAAGGACATCGGCGTGGCCAGCAACTCGGTGAACTACATGAACTGCACCTTCTACCATGTGACGTGGAACGACGGACAATGGGGCAACTACAACGGCATGAACGGCAAGCCCGACTCCTACTGGGTGCTCACCGACTGCATCTTCTTCGACTGCTCCAACAGCGGCAGCGTGCCCCGGCGCTTCCTCCACGGCAAGGCCAACCAGCCCACCGCCACCTTCCGCAACAACACCTACATGAACGCCGACGGCACCTTCCAGGACCCGCAGAACTACGACGTCTCGGGCACCAACATCGAGGAAGACCCACAGTTTGCCAACCCCGCCGCCGGCGACTTCCACATCAGCGGACCCAAGCAGGTGGCACTGAAGACCGGCGACCCCAGGTGGCTGCCTTAACCAGCGACGACATCATAATCATCTAACAACAACCGCGAGTATTATGAATTTCAAGAAATATTTCATCACACTGTGCCTGGGGCTGCTCACCGCATTGCCCGCACTGGCACAGACCAAGACACAGCAGGGCAAGGTGGTCGATGAGAACAACGAGCCCGTCATCGGAGCCACGGTGAAAGTGGAAGGCACCAAGACCGCCACCGTCACCGACTTCGACGGCAACTATAAAATCGAAGTGCCCAACAAAGGCAAGGTCGTCATCTCGTACATAGGCTACAAGGACGTGGTCACCACCGGTGGCCTCGTGCAGATGGAAGAAGACAACTCGGAACTCGGCGAGGTCGTCGTAGTGGGTTACGGCGTGCAGAAGAAGGCACACCTCACCGGCTCCGTCTCAACCGTGCCCATGGAAGACATCCAGGACCTGGCGGCAGGCGGACTGGCCTCCACGCTGAGCGGACTGGTGAGCGGACTGTCGGTGAGCGGCGGTGAGGCCAGGCCCGGCGAGCGCGCACGAATGAACATCCGCGACACCAACAGGCTGGGCGACGTGGGCGTCACCTCGCAGGAACCCCTCTACGTCATCGACGGATACATCTACCCCAACGACATGAAAGTGGGCAACGTGACGCAGAACCTGGGTGCCGAGGCCTTCAACAACCTCGACCCCTCGGAAGTGGAAAGCATCTCGGTGCTCAAGGATGCCTCGGCAGCCGTCTATGGCGCCAGGGCAGCCAACGGCGTCATCCTCGTGACCACAAAGAAAGGCAAGCAGGGCGCACCGCGCATCAGCTACAGCGGAACCTTCGGATTCACCAACGAGGTGGCCAGGCCGTCGATGCTCAGCGCCTACGATTTCGGACGGCTCTATAACTCCATTGCTGCTGCCGACCCAACCAACACTTCGCTCAACCACACCACGGCCCTCTATCAGGCCGACGAGCTGCAGGCCATGAAGAGCCTCAACTACGACCTGCTTGACAAATACTGGGAAACGGGCATCACCCACAAACACTCGGTCAACGTGAGCGGAGCCACCGACAACGTGAACTACTTTGCAGGCATCAGCTACTTCAACCAGGACGGTAACCTCGGAAAACTGGACTACGACCGCTGGAACTACCGCGCAGGCATCGACGTAAAGGTGAGCAAATGGCTCGGCGCCAACCTCACCGTGAGCGGCGACTATGCCAACAAGGAGAAACCGCTGCTCAAGGTGGGCGGAACCAATGCCGAGAAAGACTACAACCTCATGCTCACCCGTCCCCGATACATTCCCGAATATGTGGACGAATTTCCCATCCCGGCCTACGGCGTGAGCGGAAAGAAACACGCCAACCAGGAATATTCCTTCGACGTGCTTCAGAACAACGGCGACTTCAGCAAGAGCATGAACTCAAACATCAACATCAATGCCTCGATAGACTATGACTTCGGATGGAGCAAAATACTGAAGGGCTTGAAACTGCGCTTCACCTACTCGAAGAGCATCAACACCGACAAGACCAACGAGTTCGGCTCCAACTACACCCTCTACCAGATGACCAACCGCTACGGCTCGGGCAACCACCTCTACACGCCCACCGGCATGGAAGACCCCAACTTCGACTACCTGGCCGAGGGCAACTTCAACGCCCTGACGCTCAACAACGGCAGCTACCTGAGCCGCACAATGGTGCGCACCGACAACTATCAGGTGAACTTCACCGCACAGTATCAGCGCAAATTCGGGCTCCACAACCTCAGCGCACTCTTCTCAATAGAGAAATCGGAGGCCGAGAGCGAGCCCGTAACCGGTCAGCGCGGAGACCCATACCCCTTCACCACCATGCAGTATAACGCCGCCACGGGCGACTTCATGGCTACGTTCACACGAAGCGAGAGCGGAACAATGTCGTACATCGGAAGGCTGAACTACGCCTACGCCGACCGCTACCTCTTTGAATTCCTGCTCCGCTCCGACGCCTCCACAAAATTCGCGCCGAAGAACTATTGGGGCACCTTCCCCGCAGTGAGCGCCGGATGGGTGATGAGCGAGGAGCCGTGGTTCAAGGACAAGGTGAAAGGCGTTGACTTCCTGAAACTGCGCGCATCGTTCGGACTCACCGGCCGCGACAACACCGCCGCGTGGCAGTGGATGCAGGTCTATGCAATCGACGCCAACAAGGGAACCGTGTTCGGCGAGGGAACGGGCAACGACTCGAGCAACCGCATCACCATCAACAAGAACAACTCGGCCGTCAACACCGACGTGCACTGGGACAAATCCTACAAGTTCAACGTCGGTATCGACGCACGATTCTTCGACCAGCGCCTGAGCGTCACCTTCGAGCACTACCGCGAGTGGAACCGCGAAATGCTGATGAACCTGGTGCAGGAAATAGCATCGCCCATAGGCACGCAGAGCGCAGCCACCAACCGCGGAGAAATGAACAGCTGGGGTTATGAATTGTCGCTCAACTGGCGCGACAAAATCTCGAACGACCTGAAATATCACATCGGCATCAACACCGGCTACAGCGACAACAAGGTGCTCAACATGGACTGGGAAGACGAATATCTCTACCGACAGATTGTCTATGGCGGACGCACCGACATAGGACTCTGGGGAATGCAATGCATCGGCATGTTCCGCTCGTTCCAGGACATTGAGGAATATTTCCAGAAATACAACATCACAACCTATATGGGCATGACGAAGGACAAGGTGCGCCCGGGAATGCTCATCTATAAGGACGTGCGCGGAGCCTACGACCAGGCAACGGGAACCTATGCCGGTCCCGACGGCGTGGTGGACCGCGACAACGACCAGGTGGAACTGGGACACCGCGGAAACATCTACGGCTTCACCATGAACGCCGGCGCCGACTGGAAATTCCTGTCGCTCACCTTCCAGTTCGGAGCACACTGGGGCGGCTACACCACCGTGCCCTCGACGGCCATCGGCGTGCCCTCAACGAGCAACGTGGAATTCTACAACATGCCGTCGTTCTGGAACCCCGACAACGTGTATGTCTATCAGGACATCTACGACGGCGCGGGCAACCTCGTCATGCGGCAGAACCGCGACGCCGTGTATCCCAGCCTGGCCTACAACATCAACAGCGTGGCATCAAGCTTCTGGCGTATCAGTGCCGCAAGGGTGTCGCTCAACCGCGTCACGCTGGCTTGCACCATCCCCTCGCAGTGGGTGAAGGCCATCGGCATACAGAGCGCACGCGTGAACATCACCGGCGTCAACCTGCTGAACTTCTATAACCCCTACCCCGACCACTTCACCAACCCGCTGGCCGGTTCCTACGGAGCCTATCCCAACCTGCGCAAGTGGACCGTCGGCGTGAACCTGAGTTTCTAAGAGCAACCCACAGTGAAAAGCAAATAAATACTGAAAGATATGAAACACTATAAATATAATAAGGTGAAGGCCAGCAGCCTTTGGCTGGTGCCCGCAGCCATGCTCTCCCTCCTCACGGTGGCCACGTCGTGCAGCGACGAATTCCTGGAGGAGAAGAAGAACTACGACAACGTGAGCGTTGACATCTACAACTATGAAGCAGGATGCAACGGCCGCGTGAACGACATCTACAGCTGGTGCCTGCCCACGGTGAACGACATCACATGGAAGTACCCCTCAATGGGTTCTGCCGATGCGGCCGCCAAGAGCACCGAGGAATACACGGGCTTCAGCGACTTCGTGAACCCCGAGATTGAGCTGTCGTCAACGAGCAGCACCAACGGCGTGCCCGACTTCTTCATGGGCACTCAGAACAACATCCAGGAAGCCGTCTATGGCCGCATCCGCAACATCAACGACGCCATAGAGGGCATCTCGGGCGGAACGCTCAACGACGAGCAGAAGCAAATCTACCTCGGACAGTGCTACTTCTTCCGCGCATGGTGCTACTACAACCTGGTGAAATGGTACGGCGGCGTGCCGCTACTCGACAAGAAACTCGACCCCGTGGAGGGCGTCTATGTGCCGCGCTCAAGCGCCCGCGAGTGCTTCGACTTCATACTTGCCGACCTTGACCGCGCCGCCGACATGCTGCGCGAGAAGACCACCCAGGGCGGATGGACCGGCAGCGACTGGGGCCGCGTCACCACCGGCACCGCGCTCGCACTGAAAGGCCGCGTGCTGCTGCTCTGGGCCAGCCCCCTGTTCAACCGCGGCAACGACGCTCAGCGCTGGACAAACGCCTACAACCAGATGAAGGCCGACCTCAACGTCATCGACGCTTGCGGCTACGGACTCTTCCACACGTCGAACAACGTGAACGGCTCCGACTTCGCACTTCAGTTCCTCCAGAGCGGCAAGAACCCCGAGGCCGTCTTCGTTACCCTCTATAACAACGTGGCCAGCGACGACGGACTGGACAACCAGAAGAACAACCCGTGGGAACGCGCCATCCGTCCCTCGAACACCGGAGGCAGCGGAAAGACCGCCGGCTACATGCTCGTGCAGATGTTCCCCATGGCCGACGGAAAAATCCCCTCGGGCACAGGCACCTATACCAAGCTCGAAACGTCGGAATACACCTACGAGGCCCAATACCCCTTCATGAACCGCGACCCGCGCTTCTACAGGACATTTGCCTTCCCCGGCTTCCGATGGGCCTACAACGGCGACCCCACCCAGCGCGACGCCCACAACCCGTCGTATGACAACGGAAAGAACTATGTGGTTTGGAACTACGTGTGGTACACCAGCCTCAACGACCAGGGCAACCCCGAGAGCGGCAACTCCTACGCCGCCGACAACCTCCTTTCGAGCAAGAGCGGCATCTATGTAAGGAAAAAGAGCGACGACGCCGACGTGAACGGCTCGCCCCTCTACCAGTATGCCCCCACCGCCTCGAAGGGTGCCGGACCCTTCTTCTCGGCCGCACCGCTCATCGAGCTGCGCTACGCCGAGGTGCTCCTCAACCTGGCCGAGGCCGCCTGCGGAGCCGGCGACATGGCCTTTGCCGTGGAGCAGCTCAAGAAAATCCGCCAGCGCGCCGGCTACACCGCCGAAAACAACTACGGCCTGCAGGCCAACCTCGTCAGCGACCAGGCCGCCTGCATGAGCGCCATCCTCTACGAACGGCAGATTGAATTTGCCTACGAGGGCAAACGTTTCGACGACATGCGCCGATGGATGCTCTTCGACGGAGGAGCAGTGGCCGTGAGCGGAGCACCCTCGTCGTGGACGCTCACCGGATGGGGAGGCAACACCTGCACTTGGCTCGGCTTCAAGCCCTTCAACGGACAACGCAGGGAGAACATCGAGTTCCGCGTGGCCGACAAATACGGCGTGGGAGGCACACAATACGACAGCGACCCCCTCGTCAACGCAGGCACAGAGCGCCTGGCAGGCGTCGATTTCCGCAACGCCGACCTCACCACCCAACTGGAGAACCTCAAACAGTGGTACCAGGAAAACCTCGTGGCCAAAGAGAAGAAGGGCGACGGACGCGACTCGCAGCACAACGACCTCTACATCAATTTCCGCCCCAACTACTACTTCCTCGGCTTCCCAACCGGCGTGCAGTCGGCCAACAAGAAGCTGCAACAGACCATCGGATGGGGCGACTACAACAACGGCGGGGCACCGGGAACCTTCGACCCCTTCGCCGAATAAATTTCAATACACTCTACAGACAAGAAAAGGAGGCTCCGCGAGGAGTCTCCTTTTCTTTTTGTGAGTAGAAACGTTTTCATCCCGTTTTGTCAAGATTTTTCATAAAATTTTGGGTACCCAAAAAGGTTTGACCGCAATTTTCGGGGAGAAATCTTCAAAATCTCTCCTCTCAATCTTCAAAATCTCTCCCCGAAATTTGCGGTCAAACTTTAAGCAATTTGTAAGCCATTGAAATTCAACAAAATACAAAACCATCGAAATTTTGGTGATTTTGTCAAATATTTTTACCAATTTTTACCCAAGCCGATACCCGTCACAAGAAGACAAAAAACTCAGGTTTAGGAAACGCAAAAACGCCTATCTTTAACCTTGGCAAAAAATCGAGTCTGGCGGCAATTTGCAGGCAGTAAATGGCCTCTGAACCCTATTGGAGGTGAAAGAATTATTTACAAATACCATTCCCAATCTCCGCAATTCCGGCCGGTTTACAAGAAGGAAAGAATATGTAACTCACGGTCAACGCCGATTGCGGAAAAATGCCGAACTTTACGCCCATAATTTCCAATCACTTATCATCAACTATCAAAAAATCATCTGTTTATGAAAAAAATGCTCTATCTGCTGCTTCTCCCCCTCTTGTGGGCATGCAGCGAAAGTGTTGACAATCCCGTGCTCAACATCGAGGGCGGACAAGTGCAGGGCGTCATGGCTGACAACCCCGGCGTGTATGTCTATCGCGGCATCCCCTATGCAGCACCGCCCATCGGCGACCTGCGATGGAAAGCCCCGCAGCCCGTGGTGCCCTGGCAGGGCATCAGGCTCTGCGACAAATTCGGACATCCGGGCTACCAGGCCGTGCATTATCCCGGCTTCTACGCTTCCGAGTGGGGCTACGGCGACGAAGCACCCTACAGCGAAGACTGCCTCTACCTGAACGTGTGGACAAAAGCCCCGGGGCAGGTTGACAAGAAGCTGCCCGTGGCCCTGTGGATTCACGGCGGAGGCTACCGCGAAGGCTGGGGCTCCGAGCCGGAGTTCGACGGGCAGGAATGGGCGTCGAAGGACGTCGTCCTCGTCAGCATCAACTACCGCCTCGGCGTGTTCGGATTCTTCACCTATCCCGAGTTGTCGGCCGAGAGCGAGAACAAGGTGTCGGGCAACTACGGCATCCTCGACCAGATAGAGTCGCTCAAGTGGATTAAGAAGAACATCGAGCAGTTTGGCGGAGACCCCGAGAACGTCACCATCTTCGGACAGAGCGCCGGGGCAGGCAGCGTGCGCACGCTTTGCGAGTCGCCGCTGGCTCGCGGACTCTTCCACAAGGCCGTCATCATGAGCGGCGGCGGGCTCAACATACCGCCCAAGGAGGGCCAGGAGGCCAAGCCGGCAACTCCCATGAACCGCTTCTTCACCTACAACCCGTCGCTTCAGGAAAGCGAGGCCAACACGAAGAAAGTGATGGACTGGGCCGGACTTACCGACCTGGAGAAGCTGCGCAAGGCCAGCACCGAGACCATGTACACCGTGGCCGACCTCTACAATGCCGTCACCAAGAACGACGTCTATCTGGTCAACAGGCCCATCGTTGACGGATATGTGTGCACAAAGAGCTTCGACGAGGCAGCTCGCGAGGGAACCATCGCCGACGTGCCCTACATGATTGGCTACACGCTCAACGACATGGGCGACATGGCAGCGGGCATTGCCGAATTTTGCAAGGTAAGGCAGGAAAAGGGCGGAAAGGCATGGGCCTACGAGTTTGCACGGCCCCTGCCCGACGACGGCAAGCATCCCGAAATCACCGACCGCCTGAAGGGTGCCTTCCATAGCAGCGACCTGTGGTTCGTGTTCAAGTCGCTCAAGCACTGCTGGAGGCCGTGGACACAGGGCGACTGGGACCTGGCAGAGAAGATGCTCACCGCATGGACCAACTTCGCAAAGTTCGGCAACCCCAACGGCGAGGAGGACGGCGAGTGGACGCCATGCACGGCCGAAAGCCCCAACTTCATGCTCTTCAAACTCGATGACAAAGACGCCGAGAAATCGGAAATGGGGGCACCCATTAAAGAGTGAACTCTTTTAGTTATGAGTTATGAATTATGAGTTTGCTGCCGCCATAACTTATAATTTTGCTGCCGCCATCTCACGCCTCATGTAGGGACGTGATGTATCACGTCCGCAAGCAAAAATAAGCGAAAAGAGTGGACTCTTTTATTTTATGAATTATGAGTTTGCTGCCGGCATCAAAATTTAATTGAAAAAGGGTGGCTGCCGCCGTAATTCATAATTCATAATTAAGAACTCATAACTAAAATGCTTTTCATTTATTAGCGAAGCGCAAATGACGGCCCGCGAGATTGAAGACTACATGCTGACGCTCGGCGACGACGGCCAGCGCCGCGTATTGGAGAGGTTTTTCAAAACCGCTCCCGGCGAATACGGCCACGGCGACCGATTCCTCGGCATCAGGGTACCCCAGACACGGCAGGTGGTGAAAGCCGCCTGCCGCGTCACTCCCCTCGACGAGATGGAAAAACTCCTGCACAGCCCCTGGCACGAAGTGCGGCTCTGCGGACTGCTGCTCATGGTCGCCATGTTTGAGGACAACGCCAAGAAGCGACTGCTGAACGACACCGCCGCCATGGGTCAGCGCGACCGGGTGCTCACCACCTACCTGGCGAACGCCACCCGCGCCAACAACTGGGACCTCGTGGACCTGTCGGCGCCCAAGCTGCTCGGCACATGGCTCTTGGTGCCTACCGCCCTCCCCGACGGCACGCCGGGCTTGAACGCCGACTACAAGCGGCAGGTGATGGACCGCCTGGCACTCAGTACCTGCCTCTGGGAACAGCGCATCGGAATGGTGTGCACATGGAAAACCTTGCAACAGGGCGACCCCGCCTATTGCCTGCGCTACGCCGAAAAGCACCTCCACCACCCCCACGACCTCATGCAAAAGGCCGTGGGATGGATGCTGCGCGAAATGGGAAAGCGCGTCAGCATGGACCTCCTGCGCCAATTCCTTTCGCTCCACGCCCACGAAATGCCGCGCACCATGCTACGCTACGCCATTGAGAAAATGAGCGACAGCGAGCGTGCATCATGGATGGAATATTGATGCTCACTCCCAACTTCAATAATTTTTTTCAATCCAAGAAACACTTTATAGGCCTTGTTTTTGTCAAAATGAAACCGACCCCGATGCCGAAACCACCACCTACTATATGTGGGAAACCATGGCTGGGAAAAACTATTACCTCGGCGCGGCATGGGGAGAGTGGCACGACCCCAACCCAAATGGCAAAGGCGATGGAGAATTTGTGTATCTTGACCCCGACCGCTCATGCTGGACAACGGCCAGCGTGATTGGCAACCAGACCAAGATGGACGTTGACGGCGACTTGATAACCATCGACGAGCTCTATCAATGGCGGCTCGTCTCGGAAGAAGAATTCATTTCCTTGCTCAACGAAGAGGAGATAGGGCTTAACCCCAGCATCTCGAGCCTGGTGCCCGACCGCGACTTCCCGCGCAACAGCGACACCTTCGAGAGTTGCTGGGTGATGGAGGAAAAAGAGGGCGCCGACTATTCCACCCTGGGGCGCAGGGGCCTCACCTGGGGCATCTATGCCAATAAGCAAACTCAAAAAGCATATAACAACAACAGCGAATTTTTTCCCAATGAGCCTTGGAACAAACCCGTAAGGACCAAAGCCCACTTTCAACAACAATATCGACAGGGCCCGCAATGGCTATCTCAACTTTGAGGGCATGGGCCGCACCTATACCTCGTTCGTAGTGCCCAAGCCCGGATGGTACCTGGTGCAGTGCTACGGCTTTGTGCAGAGCAGCCAGGGCCACGATGCCTACCTGTTCGCAAAAGTGGCGGGAAGCACCGAGACAATTTCCTACGGCGGAGAATCGAAAACCAACATCCACAAAGTTCCCTACAACACCTTCACAGGGAGAATAACCCTTGACCACCCCATCGCACAAAGCGGCAACCAGGATGCCATGGCCATCTACAGCATGTTCTATCATGAAGAAGAAGATGTGAACGAAGGCGTGGCCACCAATGTGGACCTGCCGCTGATAATGCCCTTGCCCGACGACACCAATGTCTATGACCTGCGCGGACGGAAGGTGGGAACACTGGGCAACACAGCCCTCCCCAAGGGCATCTACAGACGACCTCATCATTCCTATTAAGGAGCAGGACGATGACGATGAATGGGATGATGAATTCCTCGACATCGACTAATCAATTCTTATAACCCAAAGTGAGTGAATTTTGCTCAGGCAAAATTCACTCACTTTTTTACTTTTTCACCTTTTCACTTTTTACTTTTTACTCTTTCACCATCCCGGCCCGTGTCCTCCGCCGCCGTTGTACGACGTTGAGGCGGTGGCAGACGATGAGGAGTTGCCGTAGGTGACGGTGTAGCTGGTGCCTTGAGTCAGTCCGGCGCAGCTCACAAGGATGCTCTTTCCCTGTCCTCCGCCTCCGGGACCGCCGGGTCCTCCGGGCCATCCGCCGCCTTGTCCCGACGACGACGCTGTATAGGTGGTGGGCACGGTGAAGGTTGCCAGCACGTTGTTTCCGCTTTTCACGCTGACGGTGTTTCCGCCGCTGACGTTCCCCGATGTGGCCAATACGGGTTGCGACCCTGTGGTGGCGGTCACGGCATTGTTGCCTCCGCCGATGGCCAAGACGTTTCCGCCGGTGATGTAGAGGTAATAATGCTCGGCGGCGTCGAGTCCGCACTCGGGCGAGTTGGCACCGCATGCGATGACCGTTCCGCCGGTGATGTGGAGGTTGGCGTTGGAGTCGATGCCGTCGTTATTGGCAGCCACTGCCGTCACGTTTCCTCCGTTGAGATACATTTCACCCTTCGAGTTGATGGCGTCGTCGTAAGCGCTGACGTTGACCGTTCCGTCGTCGATGGTGAGCACCCCTTTTGTTTCCATTCCCTCGGCGTTGTTGCCCTTGGTGGTGATGGTGATGTCGCCTCCGGTGATGTGGATGTTTCCGTCGGCCTTGATGCCCTTTGCCGACGTGGTGTAGTTGTCGGCCACGCGGTCGGTGTCGCCCGTGTAGTTGGTGTTTTCGCTCGACCCGTTGTTATAGTAGAGTCCGCCGGTGGTGCTGATGGTCATGGTGCCGCCGCTGATGTCGAGTGTTCCGTCGCCGCTGATGCCTTTTCCTCCCGAGCCAGTGGCGGTCATGGTGAATGTTCCGCCGCTCACGGTCATGTTTCCGGCGCATTTGATGGCGGCGCAGGCTGAAGTTTCCAGGTTTTCAGAGTCCCAAATTCCCTTTCCCTCGGTGCTGATGTTGAACGTTCCGCCGGTGATGTTCATGTCGCCGCCGCTCTTCATTCCCTTGGCGGCGTATGCGGCCGACGAACACACGATGTTGACGGCGGTGTTGTTGCCCAGGTCGTCGCTCACGGTGAAGAGCCCGTCGCAACGTATGCCCTTGGTGTCTTGTGCCGAAACATTCACGTTCACCGTGCCCCCTTGCAAGAGTATCTGCCCGTTCAGCTCGTCGTCGGCGTCGTCGGTGACTTCCACCTGAATGCCGTCGTCGCCGCAATTCTCCACGGTCACGTTTCCATTATTCATTTTCAGGTATTGCCCGATGTGCAATCCGTCGCTGGCAGCCTTGGTCACGTTGATTTGTCCGGTGAACGTCTTTTTAAGTTCCACATATTCATTGCCCTTGAAGGCGTGCTTGGCATTCCCGCTGATGGTGAGTGTGCCGTCGCCTTTCACCTCGGTATGGCCTTTCACCATGAAGCATGCCTTCTGTTCTCCGTCGGCAGCATCGGCAAGCGTGTTCTGCCCATTCACGATGAGGTCGATGCGCTTGCCGTCGTTGATATATACGGCAAATCCCTGTTGGCTGGTCAGCGCGAGGTTGTTCATCTCGATGGTGGCCTTGTAGCTTCCGTTCATGCAGAAGGAGCCGTTGTCCGACGTTCCGCTGAGCCGGTAGGTGATTTCCTCGTCGGTGTCGTCGGCCTGGGTGATGGTGACGTGTGCCCCGTTCACGTCGGCATCCACGCGGCTTGCTATGTTTCCGGCCACGATGACGGTGGCCTCCTGTCCGTCGTAGTTCACGCTCACGGTGTTGTCGTCCACGCTGCTGTGGTCCACATAGATGCGTGTGATGTCGTCGGTGCTGAACGTTCGGTTCATAATGGTCAATGCGTTGCCCGCGTCGAACACCATGTTGCCGGTTTTCTCAGCCGGCATGGCATAGATGACGTTGCCCAGCATCACGTTCATAGTCTGGGCCGTGGCCTGTCGCGGCGTGCAGAAAGTGGCAAAAAGTGCCACGAGGAGTGTTGTGCGGAAAAAAGATAACTTTTTCATTTCAGTGCGATTTTAGAGGTTTTCCCATTGGTCTTTACGATGTAGATGCCGGGTTTGAGCGTGCGGCGTGCGGCGGCCACGGAGTCGAAATGCCCCATGGCAACGCCCTCCAGTGTGTAGATGTCGGCACCGTCGTCGGCGATGGTCATCGCGAGCGACGATGTCTCGGTGTCGTTGGAAAAGTGCATCGTTGAAAGGTCGGCAAGCTGGAAGGTCAACGAGGTGTCGGTGTTTTCCACCTTCATCTGCCCGTCGGCAAAGGTGATGACGAGGTTTTCCACGCTCACCGACTGCCGTGTGCCGTCGGTTTTTTCCATGGTCAGCAGGGTGTAGTCGTCGGCCTGCGCCGCCATGGTCAGCGTAATGGCCGTCAGAGTTGACATTATTCGTTTCATGTATGATTTGTTTTATGCCGCGGGCCAGCCCGTGGCGGGGTTGTTGTTTTATGTTGCAAAAGTAGTTGTTCTTCGCTTTTCGGCCAAAAATTTTCGGCCAACGGCCCCTTTTCTTCAGCCAACGCTCCCAAAAAGGGCGGAGCCCCGGAAGGCCCCGCCCCATTATCATTCCGCCCGCGCTCTTTAACGGCTGGCGTAGAAGGAAGTGGCATCCACGGTGCTGCGCACAAGGTTGAGGCCGGCCTGGTCGGCGTTCACGGTGAGCTGCTGAGCGTCGGGCATGGTGACGGTCAGTGTGCCGTCGGCATTGTAGCGGAACAACTGGCGGGTGACGCCGTTCTGCTGGAGCGACCATGTGTCGTTCTGCTTGTCGTAGATGAAGTAGCTGAGTTCGCCGGTGGGGGCCTTCACCTCGTAGCCGTTCTTCAGCATGGTGACGGCATAGAGTTTTCCGTCGCTGCCCATCACCTGCTGGGTCTTGCCCACGTTGGAGGCCAGCGGGTTCTCGCCGCTCCAGAACTCAATGGTGTTGAGCACAATGGCATCAACAAACATGCACACGCTTCCCACGATGGGAAGAAGAATGATGCCCACGATGCCGTTTACAAACTTGTTGCCGGTCATGTGCGTCTGCCAGTCGGCATACTTGTTGAACAGGCTGAAGGAGCCCACACACGAGCTGAATGCCACGCTGCCCAGGAGCAGCAGGGCCACTGCTTTAAGATTCATTTTCTTCATGATACTATGGTTTTAAATGATTAGAAAAAACTTCCGCAAAGATACACATTATTCTTGAAAAGCGGAGCCTTTTTGCCATTTTATTGCTTTTTTGCCACATTTTCTGCACCCTTTGAGCGTTAATGTTCGCTAATTGTGGCATTATGATACATTTTTAAGGTAACTTTGCGCGTGAAAAGATTGGGCGGCGGCGCCCCCTACCCGCCGCGCCGTTCTATAATCCCTTTGCTCAAACCATTCAACCCATACCGCATGAAAAGATTTTTCCACCTCATCGTGCTTGCCGCCTTTGCCCTGATGGCCCGCGGCCAGGCCCCCGCCGTCGGTGCTCCCGCCGGCCCGTCGCTTGAATACGTCCTCCAGCTGAAGGTCACGCTGGGCGAGGCCTTCACCGTTGGCGACACCCCTCACGGCCGCCGAACCGTCATTCCCATCACCGGCGGCACCTTTGAAGGTCCGCGCCTCAAGGGCACCATCCTTCCGGGAGGTGCCGACTACCAGATGGCCAACACCGCGATGAACCGCACGGAGATAGAGGCCATCTATTGCATTCGCACCGACGACGGCGTGAACATCCACATCCGCAACCGCGGAATCATTGCCACCTCGGCGGGCACCGACGGCCGCCCGGGCTTCTATTTCCGTTGCGCACCTCAGTTCGAGGCGCCCGCCGACAGCCCCTACGCATGGCTCAACAACGCGCTTTTCCTTTGCCAGCCCGACTTCTCGCCGGGGTTCCAGGGCATTGTGCTCAACGTGTGGAAAGTCAACTAAATCCCCCCGAAACTTCATGAACGACAATTTTGACATCAGGCAAGAACAGCTCTCCAGCGCCGAAAAGGAGTTTGAAAACGCCCTGCGCCCCTTGCGCTTCGGCGACTTCAGCGGCCAGAAGAAGGTGGTGGAGAACCTCGAGGTGTTCGTAGAGGCGGCCAAATACCGCGGCGAACCGCTCGACCACACCCTGCTCCACGGCCCGCCCGGACTGGGCAAGACCACGCTGAGCAACATCATTGCCAACGAGCTGGGCGTGGGCTTCAAGCTCACCAGCGGGCCGGTGCTCGACCGTCCGGGCGACCTGGCCGGCATTCTCACTTCCCTGGAGCCGCGCGACGTGCTCTTCATCGACGAGATTCACCGCCTCTCGCCCGTGGTCGAGGAATACCTCTACTCGGCCATGGAAGACTACCGCATCGACATCATGATCGACAAAGGTCCCTCGGCAAGGAGCATACAGATAGACCTCAACCCCTTCACGCTGGTGGGCGCCACCACGCGCAGCGGCCTGCTCACCGCTCCCCTTCGCGCCCGCTTCGGCATCAACATGCACCTGGAATACTACGAGCCCGAAACCTTGGGGAAAATCCTTCGCCGCTCGGCGGCCATCCTTCGCGTGCCCATCAGCGACGACGCCGCCATGGAGATAGCCCGCCGCAGCCGCGGCACGCCCCGAATTGCCAACGCCCTGCTGCGCCGCGTGCGCGACTTCGCACAGGTGAAGGGCAACGGGCGCATCGACACCGACATCACCAAGATAGCGCTCAGCGCCCTCAATATCGACCAGTACGGCCTCGACGAGATAGACAACAAAATCCTGCTCACCATCATCGACAAGTTCCGGGGCGGACCGGTCGGCGTGTCAACCATCGCCACCGCCATCGGCGAAGATGCCGGAACCGTGGAGGAGGTCTATGAGCCCTTCCTCATCATGGAGGGATTTATCAAGCGCACACCCAGGGGACGCATGGTCACCGAGCTGGCTTACAGGCACTTCGGGCGGAATCCCTACCAGGGAAACATCATGGAGCCGACACTTTTTGAATAAACCTCAGCAAAAGAAAAAAGATGAAAACAGGAATCTTCGTGGGGACCTTCGACCCCTTCACCATCGGCCACGACAACATCGTGCGCCGCGCTTTGCCGCTCTTCGACCGGCTCATCATCGGCGTGGGCGTGAACGAACGCAAACAATGCATGCAGGACGCCGACCTGCGAAAGCGCAAAATTCAGGACCTCTACCGCAACGAGCCGCGCATCACCGTAAAGACCTACAACGACCTGACCACCGACTTTGCACGCCGCGAAATGGCCGACTATATAATAAAAGGTGTGCGCTCGGTGCGCGACTTTGAATACGAGCGCGAAATGGCCGACATCAACCGGCGGCTGTCGGGCGTGGAAACGCTCCTCCTGCTGGCAGAACCCGGCATGGAGAGCATCAGCTCAACGCTCGTCAGGGAGCTCATACACTTCGGAAAAGACGTCAGGCAGTTCCTGCCATCAAACAACAACACCCCGCTGACATGATTACCTACAACACCGACGGCGTGAAAATGCCGAAAATAAAAAAACGCGACACCACAACGTGGATCAGGGCCGTGGCCTACTCCTACGGCAAGAAGGTGGGCGACGTGGGATACATGTTCGTCAACGATGAGAAAATCCTCGAGGTGAACCGCGAATACCTGGGCCACGACTACTTCACCGACATCATCACCTTCGACTATAGCGAGGGCGACACCATCGGCGGCGACGTGGTCATCTCGCTCGACACCGTGAAGAGCAACGCCCAGCTCTTCGGCAAGGACTACGACGAAGAGCTGCACCGCGTCATCATTCACGGCATACTCCACCTGTGCGGCATCAACGACAAGGGTCCCGGCGAGCGCGAGCTCATGGAGGAGGCCGAAAACCGCGCCCTGGCCATGCGCTGAACGGCGCCGACGGCCTTTCCACCACCCCGCCACCGGCCCACGGGCACGCTGGGCCGGGAAACCTACATTTGTGAAAAAGTGTTATAAATGTTAATTTGTAAAGATTGTTTACCACACTTTCAATACACCGGCGAGTTTGACCGCAAATTTCGGGGAGAAATCTTGAAGATCGAGAGGAGAGATCTTGAAGATTTCTCCCCGAAATTTGCGGTCAAAGTCGCCGCTTTTTTTAACCCTTGATTATCAATGGTTTAGAAAGGGCCTCCCAAGAATGTTAATTTGTAAACATTTTTTACTCCTTTCCTCTCTTAAAAAATTGAAATAATCAGCACGTTTTTTGATTTTTCCGCCACATTTCCGTATCTTTGCATGTTATAAACAAAATACGGAAATGACACCAGTTGAAATAAGAAAAGTGGTGACGAAGGGCGACCTCAAGACCTTCATAGAGTTTCACTACGACCTTTACAAGGACAGTCCCTACGACGTGCCCAACCTCTATAGCGACGACGTGAAAACGCTGTCGAAGGACCAAAACGCGGCCTTCGACTTCTGCGAGGCCGAATATTTCCTGGCCTACAAGGACGGGCGGCTATGCGGAAGGGTGGCGGCCATCGTCAACCACAAGGCCAACAAGCGATGGGGGCGCAAGAGCGTGCGATTCGGATGGATTGACTTCGTGGACGACATCGACGTGAGCCGCGCGCTGCTCAAGGCCGTGGAAGACTACGGGCGCGAGAAAGGCATGGAGGAGGTCATAGGGCCGCTGGGATTCACCGACTTCGACCCCGAGGGAATGCTCACCATGGGCTTCGAAGAGCTGGGAACCATGGCCACCATCTACAACTACGACTACTACCCGCGCCACATGGAGCAGCTGGGGGGATGGGAGAAAGACAACGACTACGTGGAGTTTAAAATCTACGTGCCCGAGGAGGTGCCCGCCAAGATGGTGAAAATTTCCGAGCTCATCATGAAGCGCTACAACCTGCGCGTGAGGACGCTCTCCAAGCAGGAAATTTTCAAGGGCGGCATGGGGAAGAAGATTTTCGGCCTCATCAACAACACCTTCAAGGACCTCTACGGATTCTCGGAGCTCTCTGACAAGCAGATAGCGCAATATGTGGACATGTACCTGCCGCTGGCCGACCTCAACCTCATTCCTGTGGTGGAAGACTGGACCACCGACGAGCACAAGCTGGTGGGCGTGGGCATCACCATTCCCTCACTATCCTATGCGCTGAAGAAATGCCGCCGCGGAAGGCTGCTGCCCTTCGGATGGTGGCACCTGCTAAGGGCGCTGAAGTTCCACAAAACCAACATCGTGGACCTGGAGATGATAGGCGTGTTGCCCGAATACCGGTCGAAGGGCGTCAACGCCCTGCTCTTCTATCACCTCATTCCGTGGTACAACAAATATGGCATTGAATGGGGTGAAAGCCAGGTGGAAATGGAAACCAACGAGAACGTGCAGAGCCAGTGGAGCTATTTCAACACCGTGAACCATAAGCGCCGCCGCTGCTTCAGAAAAGCTATTGAGAAAGCCTAGAAAAGCCTAGGAAGCCCTAGGAAAACCTAGGAAAACCCTAGGAAGCCCTAGGACCTCCTAGGAAAACCTAGAAAAGCCTAGGAAAGCCTAGGAAAGCCCAGGAAGAAAAACCCCAAGAAAAATGGAAGAAAACGAAATACTTCACCCCCCCACCGACTACACCGACGATAAAATCCGCCACCTCTCCGACGTGGAACACATACGCACCAGGCCAGGCATGTACATCGGCCGCCTGGGCGACGGCTCCATCGCCGAAGACGGCATCTATGTGCTCCTCAAGGAAACCATCGACAACAGCATCGACGAATTTCGAATGAACGCCGGAAAGCGCATTGAAATCGACATCGAGGACAACCTGCGCGTCACCGTGCGCGACTACGGACGAGGCATCCCACAAGGAAAGCTCGTGGAAGCCGTCAGCCAGCTCAACACCGGAGGAAAATACGACTCGAAGGTGTTCAAGAAAAGCGTCGGAATGAACGGTGTGGGCATCAAGGCCGTCAACTTCCTCAGCTCACGGTTCCAAGTGCGCTCATACCGCGACGGACTGGTGAGAACCGTGGACTTTGAAAAAGGACTGGTGGTGGCCGACAAGACCGAACCCACACAAGACGAAAACGGCACATACATCTTCTTCGAGCCCGACGACACCCTGTTCAAAAACTACCAGTTCCAGAGCGACATCGTGGAAACCATGCTCCGCAACTACACCTACCTGAACACGGGGCTCACCATCATGTACAACGGCCGACGAATACTGAGCCGAAACGGGCTGGAAGACCTCCTCAACGACCAGATGACCACCGAGGGCATCTATCCCATCATCCACCTCAAGGGGGAGGACATCGAGATTGCATTCACCCACACCAACCAATACGGCGAGGAGTACCACTCGTTCGTCAACGGCCAGCACACCACGCAGGGAGGAACCCACCAGAGCGCATTCAAGGAGCACATAGCACGCACCATCAAGGAGTTCTCGGGAAAGAACTTCGAATATGGCGACATCAGGAACGGACTGGTGGCCGCCATCGCCGTGAACGTGGAGGAGCCCATGTTTGAAAGCCAGACAAAAATAAAGCTCGGAAGCCTTACCATGAGCCCCGACGGCGTGTCGGTGAACAAATACGTGGGCGACTTCATCAAGCAGGAGGTGGACAACTACCTTCACAAGCACTCCGACGTGGCCGACGTCATGCTACAAAAAATAAGCGAGAGCGAGAAAGAGCGGAAGGCCATGGCAGGCATCACAAAACTGGCACGCGAGCGCGCCAAGAAAGCCAACCTGCACAACAAGAAGCTACGCGATTGCCGCATACACTATAGCGACGTGAAAGACGACCGGAAGGAGGACAGCTGCATCTTCATCACCGAGGGCGACTCGGCAAGCGGAAGCATCACCAAAAGCCGCGACGTGAACACGCAGGCCGTGTTCTCACTAAGGGGAAAACCCCTCAACTCCTTCGGACTCACCAAGAAAGTGGTCTATGAAAACGAGGAGTTCAACCTCCTGCAGGCCGCTCTCGACATTGAGGACGGCCTCGACACCCTGCGCTACAACAAAATCATCGTGGCCACCGATGCCGACGTGGACGGCATGCACATCAGGCTGCTCATTATCACCTTCTTCCTGCAGTTCTTCCCCGAACTCATCAAGAAAGGCCACGTCTATGTGCTTCAGACACCACTATTCCGAGTGCGCAACAAGCGTTCGCGCATCAAGAAAAAAGAGGTGGCGGCGCAGGCCGCAACCGGCGGCGGAAAGAAGCAGGACTTCATCACGCGCTATTGCTATAGCGAGGAGGAACGGGTGAAGGCCATCGACGAACTGGGCCCCGACCCCGAGATAACACGGTTCAAGGGATTGGGAGAAATCTCGCCCGACGAGTTCGTGCACTTCATAGGGCCCGACATGCGGCTCGAACAGGTGACGCTCCACAAAAACGACCAGGTGGCCAAGCTCCTGGAATACTACATGGGAAAAAACACCATGGAGCGCCAGAACTTCATCATCAACAACCTCGTCATTGAGGAAGACCGGCCTGAGGAAGAGCAGGAAGAATAAGCCCATCAACAATAAAAATCAACCCCATCAACCCCATAAAATAAAAAAATGAAAAAAACATTCATCACCCTGGCAGCCTGCCTACTCACCATTGCCGCACAGGCACAATATATCAGCCTTGGGAAAAACACACCCCTCGGCAAGTTGCAATATGCCGAAGCAGCCATCAACGGACTATATGTTGACGAGGTGAACGAAGAAAAACTCGTGGAAGACGCCATCCGCGGCATGCTCGAAAAACTGGACCCGCACAGCAGCTACTCCACCGCCGAGGAAGTGAAAAAGCTCAACGAGCCCCTGCAAGGCAACTTCGACGGCATCGGCATTCAATTCAACATGATCGACGACACCCTCGTGGTCATTCAGCCCACATTGAAAGGCCCGTCGGAGAAAGTGGGAATAGTGCCGGGCGACAGAATCATCACCGTGAACGACACCACCATCGCCGGAGTGAAGATGGACCGCACAGACATCATGAAAAGGTTGCGCGGACCAAAGGGAACCCAGGTGAAGCTGGGCATACAACGAAAGGGCATCAAAGAGCTGATTTACTTTAACGTGGTGCGCGACAAAATCCCCGTCAAGAGCATCGAGGCATCTTATATCATCAAGCCCGGAGTGGGATACATACGCATCAACAATTTCGGAGCCACCACCTACGACGAGTTCATGGAGAGCGTGGAGAAATTGAAAAAGCAAGGCATGAAAAAACTCATGGTCGATTTGCAGGAAAACGGCGGAGGATACCTGGAATCGGCCGTGAACATTGCCAACGAATTTCTTGAAACCAACGACCTCATCGTATATACCGAAGGCCGCAAGACGCACCGCCGCGACTACCACGCCGACGGGAAAGGCTCGCTCAGGAAGATAAAGGTGGTGGTGCTGGTCAACGAGTTCTCGGCATCGGCATCAGAAATCCTCACCGGAGCCATTCAAGACCACGACCGCGGAATGGTGGTGGGCCGGAGGACCTTCGGCAAAGGACTGGTGCAACGGCCGATAACGCTGCCCGACGAGTCGATGATACGCCTCACCGTGGCACATTACTACACGCCCTCGGGCCGATGCATTCAGAAACCTTACAAGAAGGGCGAACTGAAAGAATATGAGCAGGATTTTGAAAACAGGTTGAAGCACGGCGAACTGACCAGCCGCGATAGCATTCACTTCGACGACTCGCTGAAATATGAAACCCTCAAGCTCCACCGCACCGTCTATGGAGGCGGAGGAATCATGCCCGACGAGTTCGTGCCGCTCGACACCCTGCAATATACCAAATTCCACCGCAAGCTGGCCGCCAAGAGCATCATCATCAACGCCAACCTGCGTTATATCGACAACCACCGCGACGAGCTGAAGGGCGCTTTCAAGAACTTCGACGACTTCAACGCGCACTATGAGGTGCCGCAAAGCCTCATCGACCAGATAGTGGCCGAAGGAGAGAAACAAGACGTGAAACCCGTTGACGACGAGGAACTTCAGCGAACACTGCCCTACCTGCGCCGACAGCTGAAAGCCCTCGTGGCCCGCGACATCTGGGACATGAGCGAATATTTCCAGGTGATGAACGAAGTGAGCCACATCGTGCAAAAAGGACTCGAGGTCATCGATAAATAAGTGTTTAATAGTTTTTATTTTGCGCGTTTGCCCGGCATTTGTTCGGGCAAACGTTTTTTTTGAACTTGTTGTCTCCGTTCATCCGAATTACAAATTCGCAAGAACGGAGGCGTTTTTTTATTTTTTTACAATTCCCATGCAACAATTTCAAGTCCTTATTTCGTCTAAAGAAAAATAACAATACGTTGAATCATCTTCATGATATTTAGAAAAAGTCATTGCCTTCGCGGCAATGCTTTCCCCGGTCCCCGCCCGCCGGAAATTACAACCCCTTATAATTGAGGTTAAAAAAGGTGTATTTATTTTGCCATTTCACGCCTTTGTACTAATTTTGCAACTTGTTATAACAGAAAAGATTATGAAAATAGCACTCATTGGCTACGGAAAGATGGGCAAGATGATTGAAAAAATTGCCCTGGAACGTGGCCACGAAATTGTAAGCATCATCGACATCGGCAACCAGGAAGACTTCGACAGCGATGCCTTCGCCTCGGCCGACGTGGCCATAGAATTCACCTCGCCGCAAGCCGCCTACGGCAATTATCTCAAAGCGTGGGAGCAGGGCGTGAAGGTGGTGAGCGGTTCCACGGGATGGATGGCCGAGCACGGCGAGGAAGTGCGCCGCCTGTGCAGCGACGGCGGACGCACGCTCTTCTGGGCCAGCAACTTCAGCATCGGCGTGGCCATCTTCGCCGCCGTGAACCGTTACTTGGCAAAAATCATGAACCAGTTCCCGCAATACGACGTGGAAATGGAGGAAACCCACCACATCCACAAGCTCGACCACCCCTCGGGCACCGCCATCACCCTGGCCGAAGACATTGTGAGCGCCATCGACCGCAAGGAAACATGGGGCGAAGACACCACCGACCCGAAGGTGCTCCGCGTAGATCATATCAGAAGGGGCGAAGTGCCGGGCATACACACCGTGCGCTACGACAGCGACGCCGACCTCATCACCATCACCCACGACGCCCATTCGCGCAAAGGCTTCGCACTGGGAGCCGTGCTCGCCGCCGAATATACCGCAAGCCACGACGGCCTGCTCACCATTTCCGACATGTTCAAATTCTAAACAAATCCGAAAACAATGATTGAAAAAGACAAGCAAAAGCTCAATATGAAAGTGCAATGGACAAAGTTCATTGTCGTTCTGGCACTCTATCTCTTGTTCCTCTACTGGGTGAAATCGTGGCTGGGACTCATCGTGGTGCCTTTCATCTATGATGTCTATATCACGAAGAAAATAAAATGGCAATGGTGGAAAGACCGCGAAGGACCCGTGAAATGGGTGATGTCGTGGGTTGATGCGCTCATCTTCGCACTTGTGGCCGTGTATTTCATCAACCTCTTCTTCTTCCAGAACTACGTCATTCCCTCGAGCTCGCTCGAAAAGTCGCTCCTTACCGGCGACTACCTCTTCGTGTCGAAAGTTTCCTACGGCCCGCGCATCCCGCAAACGCCGCTCACCATGCCGCTCACCCAGCACACCCTGCCGCTCTTTGAGTGCAAGTCGTACATAGAGTGGCCCCAATGGAAATACCGCCGCGTGAAGGGTCTCGGCGATGTGAAGCTCAACGACATCGTGGTGTTCAACTATCCCGCCGGCGACACCTTGGTGAGCAAACCCGAACTACAGGCCAACGACTTCTATCAGATGTGCTACGCCATGGGCGACCAGATGGTGACCGAAGAGAGCAAGCCCATCCTCGATTCGCTGACGCGCCAGCAGCAGCGCGACTACTTTGAAACCATCTACCAGCTGGGACGCCAGCAAATAGAATCCAACAAGGCTGAGTTCGGCGACATCATCACCCGGCCCGCCGACCGCCGCGAGAACTACGTGAAGCGTTGCGTGGGATTGCCCGGGCAGACATTGCAAATCAAGGACAGAATTGTGTATCTTGACGGAAAGGCCAACAAAGAGCCCGACAACGTGCAATACACCTACACCATGACCTTGAAAAGCCAGCTCACCGACGAGCTGATGAAAGAGCTGGGCATCTCGATGGAAGACCTCACCTCGCTGAATACCAACGGCTTCATGCCTCTCACCAAGGCTGCTGCCGACGTTCTGAAGAAGCGCAAGGACCTGGTGAGCAACCTCAAGATGGTGACCGCCGCCGACCCACGCGAGATTTATCCGCTCAACGGCCACACCGGCTGGACTCGCGACAACTACGGTCCCGTATGGATTCCCAAGAAAGGCGAAAAACTGGCGCTCACCATGGACAACATCGCCATCTATGAACGGCCCATCCGCACCTACGAGGGCAATGACCTCAAGGTGAAAGACGGAAAAATCTACATCAACGGCAAGGAGGCCAAGGAATACACCTTCAAGATGGACTACTACTGGATGATGGGCGACAACCGCCACAACTCCGCCGACTCGCGCTATTGGGGCTTTGTGCCCGAAGACCATATCGTGGGAAAGCCCATCTTCATTTGGTGGAGCAGCGACCCCGACCGCTCGGGCATCGGAGGCATACGATGGAACCGACTCTTCCGTTGGGTGGACAATATTAAATAAATAAATGGAAATGAAGGAGTTCAGATGCAATTTTGTTGTATGGAAACTTACAACTATTGTCTGAACTCCTACACTTCTGAACTCCTGAACCCATCATTTTTTTCCTGACAACCGGCAATGAGCAAAAAAGGCAGATATATGCTGAAACAAGGCGCATTGACGGTTGTCAGTTTGTTTTTTGCCGCCTTGCTCCTGCTCCTGGTGCAAAAGTTCGCTTTCGGAATGTTCCGCGTCACCTCCGAAACGCTCAGCCCCACGGTGGAAAAAGGCCAGCATGTGCTGGTCAATAAATTGCGGCGGCACCACATCGACCGTGGCGACCTCATCGCCTTCCGCCGCGACTCGGCCTATCTCGGTGTGGTCACCCACCTGCCGGGCGACACCCTTCACCTCGACAGCTTGTCGCTCCCCCTTCCCACGGGCGGATGCCCCATCTGCCATAGCACCGATTGCCAGCCCTTCGTGGTGAAGACCGGCAACGGATTCACCGTCATCAGGCGTGCCGAAATCGTGGGCAGCGCCACGCCGCTTTCTTTCCTTCCACGCCGCTGATCGCCCACCTCATAAGCACGAAATGACACTTCTCTCCTCCACTTACTTCGGACCCGTGCAATGGTATCAGAAGCTCCACCGCGCCGATGTGGCGTGGCTCGAGCACTGCGATAATTTCGTGAAGCAGACCTATCGCAACCGTTGCATCATCGCCACCGCACAAGGCACGCAGGCGCTCACCGTCCCCGTGGAGCACAACGGTCCGTGCCCCATGCGCGACATCCGCATTTCCAGCCACGGAAAATGGCGCTCCGAGCACTGGAACGCCCTGCTCAGCGCCTATGGCGACAGCCCTTTCTTCGACTTCCTGGCCGACGACATCAGGCCCTTCTTTGAGAAAAAATGGGAATTTTTGTTCGATTTCAACTTTGAAATCACGCAAACCTTGTGCCAGCTTCTTGACATCCACCCCAACCTTCGCCTCACCACGCACTACGAGCGTCCCACGCTGCCGCCCGCCGCCGGCGATTTCCGCGATGCCATCCGCCCCAAGCATGCGCTGCCCGACCCCGATTTCCAGCCACGCCCTTACTATCAGGTCCACGCCCAGGTCCACGGTTTCCGCCCCAACCTCAGCATTCTCGACCTGCTTTTCAACATGGGCAACGAAAGCATTTTCTATCTTTAACCCTGGAAAATCCAGAATTTCTAGATTCTCTAGAGATTCCAGAATATCTAGAGTTTCTAGAATTTCCAGCGCCTCTATAATAATTTAATAAGGTGAAATATTGTTGAGCACGCCGATGGTTCCCTCAGTTACCGGCGTGGAGAACAGCTTTTTCAGGTCGCCGATGCTGATGGCGGTGGCGGGCGAAAAGGCCGGCGAGGCCATGTATTTCAACATGCTGGCATAGAGTTGTTGCGCCTCGGCATACTGGCCAAGTTCATCAAGGGGCGACATGCACACCAACAACTTGCCCTTGCCAACGGAAAACTCGAAGATGAGTCCCAGTTTATGGTTGCGCTCAACATTGTCGATGACCTGCACCAGCGGCCGGTAGGCGGCGGCGGTGTTGTCGAGCATGAATGGGCGCGACGCCTTGATGACGGGGAACCATTGCCATGAAGTATGGCCGTCGGTGGGGAACGAGCCGAAAAGCGGATGCGCGGGGTCGGTAAGTATTCCCAGCGTGCCGGGCGACACCGGGCGATTGTTGTTCTCGGAAATTGTCTTGAACATGCGATAATTCCAGTAGTCGGTCTGGAACAATCCGCCAATGGTAAGGTCTTTCATCTGTGTGGTGTCGGGCATGAGGAGCACCGATTCGCCCCTTGAGAGGCGGCCATAGAAATCGTCATCCGCCCGGTGGCAGACGGCGATTTTCTTTTTCACCCTTTCCAATTCGGCTTTTTCCGCATTGTCGGGTCGTGGAAACACCCATAGTTTATAGTTGTTTTCATGACATTTCCCGCTGGCCTTGTTGTAGAAGGCTTTTAGTGTGAGGCATAGTTGTTGCGGACGCTTGATGCCGCTGATGTCGAAGCTGATGTCGCCCACGTCGGTCAGCCCGTGGCTATTCTCCGAAATATTGAAAACTCCTTTGTCAAGAACCGCTCCCTCGCGGTCGGCGATTTGCCAGGCCATTTGTCCGTTGTCCCAGGCATATTCGCCAAACGGCTCGGCGTAGTTGGCCAGCTGGACGTGCCCCTTGAGTTGTTCGCCGGTGGTGAAACAAAATTTTTCGGCCACGAAGAGCGGCACGATGGGCGAGCAGAACTGGCGGAACTCGTCGGGCGTGATCAGGCCTTTCGACTCCATAAAGGCGTCGAGCACGCCCACGTAGGCCGACCCTTGTCCGGGATAATCCTGAATGTCAAGCAGTTGAAATCCTCCGAAGCCCGGCGTGCGCAGGTCCATCTCTATGTCGGCTTTGTAGAGCTCCATGCTCCACAACCCCGATGCGCGGTGGAAGTCCTGTGCCTGGTCGCCCATGCCGGCGGCGTTGAGCCGGCGACGAAATTCCTCCAGGTTGTAGGGATAGAGCACTCCGCGGTATTTGCTTATTTCGCCGTAGTCGGGATAAGTCTGGAACTGCCCCGTCTCGTGGCTGATGACGGGCACTTGCAGGCCCTTGATGGCATCGGCGAAATTCATGGTGGAGTTGGGGTAGAAATGGTTGATGATGCCTCCGTCGTGGGCATCGGCAAACGAGAACGACCCTCGCGTGTGGGTGTTGTATTGTCCGCGCTCCTCGCCCCCGTTTCGGCATGTGGTGAAGTAGTCCATTCCCTGATGCCAGCCCTGATAGCCCAGATAATAGTTGCTTCCGAAGGTAAAGAGCTTGTCGGGCGCCATTTTGCGGAAGGTGTCAACAAATCGCTCCATGGTCGTGATGTCGCCCCACAATTCGTTTCCCAGGGCCATCATCTTGAACGACGGGTGATGTCCGTAGGCGCGGATGATATTGATGCCCTCCTTGATGAGGAACGTGGTGAGCTGCTGGTCGTCTTTCTTCAGGTCGCCCCAGAAGGGCAACTCGGGCTGAAGGTAGATTCCCTCGATGTCGGCCGCCATGAAGCATGCCTCGGGCGGGCACCAGGAGTGGAAGCGCACATGGTTGATGCCGTAGCCCTTGCACACCTGGAAGTAGCGGCGCCATTGCTCCATGTCCATGGGCACATGGCCGGTCAGGGGGAACACACAGGCATCGTGCTTTCCGCGGAGGAAGGTGGTTTGGCCGTTCACGGCAAATTGCGTGCCGTTGGTTGAAAAATCGCAGAGGGCGAAGGGCTTTTCCATCATGTCGGTTTCGTTGACGGTGACGCAAAGGCGGTAAAGTTCCGGATGGAACTCGCTCCAAGTGAGCATCCCCTCATCCTGATATTTCACGCGCAAGCGCCGCTCCGTGAGCTTGTCTTTCTTGATGGTATGTTGCGAAATCACTATGCCGTAGGCGCTTCCCCATGGCACCAAAAGCACCTCAACGTTGGCGTCGCCCTTCATCCGGCCTTCAATGTTGATGGTGGCGTCCACCTCATGGCGCTGGGCACTGGTCTCAATGTCGATGTCGCGGATGTGGAGTGCCGACCGCATTTCAATGGTCATGCGCCCCAAAATGCCGTTCCAGTTGGTCTGCGTGTCGTCGGTATAGGCGTGTGAGTTTGTCACCACCTGAGGCGGCACGGCGCGGTCGGTGTTGTCAACCATGATGGTCAGGCGGTGCTTTCCCGGCTTGAGGTATTTGGTAAGATTGTATTCTTGTGGGGTGGAAATGTTGTCGTTGGTGCCCATGAAGTGCCCATCGACGAAAACCGCGGTGGGCTTGGTGCGCTCCAAGACCATCACCAGTTCGAGGGGATAATCCTTCATCCAATCGCCGATTTCTATTTCGCGCTCATACCATGCCTGTCCCACGAAGCTGTGAAGACGCGTCAGGCGGGTGGTCTCGTCCTTGCGGGTCGGGGCGTTGCCCTTGTGGTTGGTGTCGGTGGTTCCCGGCAGGGTGATGATGTCGTCGTAGTTCAACTTCAATACGTTCACTTTCTGGATGTCGGTTGCCGAGAGATAAGTGTCCGACAATTTCAGCTTCCATTGCCCGCTGAGTCGGAAATGGTTGCGGCCGATATACCATGCCAGGGCGTGGCTGGCCACGAGACAAAAGGCCAGCAACAAGAGCGTCTTCTTCATAGAAAAGGGGTTGATGGGGGTTAATTCATTGATTTGCTGTGCGTAGTATTCAGTTTGGACTTAGTCTTTTCCGCAAACTACTCCAGTCCTTTTGCGGTTCGGACTGCAGTCGGATGCGGTTTGGACTGGAGTCGGATGGCGTCTGGACTGCAGTCGGATGCGGTCTGGACTGGAGTCGGATGGCGTCTGGACTGGCGCGAACTACAGTAAGGGGTGGTCGCAAGATGCAATTTTCCAGCCCGCCGCCGCTTACTGTGCCAGGGTGATGTTGCCCTCGGCATCGATGCGGATAGGCGAGCCCTTGATGTCGGCCTCGGTGAGCTGTTTCATCTCGCGGGCCACGGCGTTGGTGCTGTCCTTGCGCGGTCCCACGCCTTTCGTCTGAATGAACGAGAAGATTTTTCCCTCGCGGAATGTGCCGTCGCTGCCTATGGTGATGCGCACCACGGGCGAGTATCCCGAAATGCCGGTGAGGTTCATGCCGTAGGGGGTGCAGAAATTGCCGAGACTATAGGCAATGAAGCGGCCTTTGTACACTTCGAGCGCCCTTACGACGTGGGGCCCGTGGCCATAGACCACGTCGGCGCCGTTGTCGATGCAGAAGTGTGCGAAGTTGCGCAGGTCGCCGCGGTTCTCGCCCAGGAACATCTCGGTGCCGTAGGGCAGGTGGCTCTGGCTCTTTCCTTCGGCTCCGCCGTGGAACGACACCACAATGATGTCGGCCTTGGTCTTCAGGTCATCGATGATGCGTTTCACGTTGTCAAGGTTGGCATGTTTTAGCGTGTAGCTGTTGTGGCCGAAGGCGCAGATGCCGTATCTTACACCGCCGATTTCCACTACTGCCGACTCGCGCCTTCCCTGAATGCCGCTATAGGCAATGCCCTGCTCGTCGAGCAACCGCTCGGTCGAGGCGATGCCGTCGGCACCGAAGTCGCGGGCGTGGTTGTTGGCCATGCTCAGGAAGTCGTAGCCGGCCTCCTTCAGCAACGGAGCATAGCGGGTGGGCATGCGGAAGGCGTAGCTGTTGGGGCCGTTGCCCTTCGTGCTCTGCCCGCCCTCGCACATGGCGCCCTCCAGGTTGCCCACGGCAAGGTCGGCGACAAGGGTGATTTCCTTGGTGTCCTGGAAGATGTCGCGGCCGTCGTTGGCAGGAAGGTGGATGGCGGGGAACGTGGTGCCCATCATGATGTCGCCGGTCATGGCAATGGTCATGGTGGCAGGAAGACGGCGCTCGGGCTGCTCCTGGGCAGCCGGCTTTTGCGGATCCGACAACTCCTTGTTGCCAGAGGCCGACGTGCAGGCTGACGAAACGACAGCCAACATAATGGCTAAGAGGGTTTTCTTCATTTTGTGCGATTTTTTGCTTAGTAACTGCAAAATTAGCATGTTTTCTTTTAAAAAAGGATGATAGTTCCGTTTTTTTTAGTATCTTCGCACAAAATTCCCCAAAATACCACTAAAGATGAGAAAAACAGTTCTTTCACTTCTTATTCTCCTGTCTCCACTCTGCCTTCGGGCACAGACCGCCGAGCAGGAAATCCTTCAGCAAACGGTGCTCTCGGGCAGCAACTACCTGGCCTATCGCGGTCCGCAAAAAGCGCTCACCGCCGCACCGAAAGGCTACGAGCCGTTCTACATCAGCCACTACGGGCGCCACGGCTCGCGATACCTTATCGGCGACGATGACTACGACTGGCCCCTTGAACAGTTTACCACGGCTTTCGAGAAAAACAAGCTGACGCCGCTGGGCCGCGACGTGATGGAACGTCTTCAGAAGATTCGCGAAGAAAGCCGCAAACGCGACGGAGAGCTGACCGAACTGGGTGCGGAACAGCACAGGCAGATAGCGCGACGCATGTATAACCGCTTTCCGCAGGTATTCAAGGGCGACGCACCGGTGGATGCCAAGAGCACCATCGTCATCAGGTGCATCCTCTCCATGGAGAACGAACTTCAGGAACTCATTCGCTGCAACCCACAATTACGCATCACCCACGATGCCAGCTACCACGACATGTTCTACATGAACCAGCCCGACAAAAAGCTCGACGAGAAAAAAATGCCGCAACGGGCGAAGGTGGCGCTCGACGAATTTAACAAGCAATACCCAGTGGGCGACAGGGTGCTGAACAACCTTTTCAACGACCCCGACTACATTCACTACGACGTGAACGGCGAAAAACTGATTTCGGTGCTCTTCAAACTGGCCAGCAACCTGCAAAGTTCGGAACTTCGCAAGGAAATCACCCTTTACGACCTCTTCACGCCGCAGGAACTCTACAACCTGTGGCAACGAGCAAACGCCTGGTGGTACGTCACATACGGACCGTCGCCGCTGAGCGGGGGCGTGCAACCCTTCTCGCAACGCAACCTGCTGAGAAACATCATACAGCAGGCCGATAGCTGCATGCAATTGCCGCAACCGGGAGCCACGCTGCGCTTCGGACACGAAACGATGGTGATGCCGCTCACCTGCCTGCTCGGGCTCAACGGTTATGACCGCCAGATTGAAGACCTCAACAGGGTGAACGCCGAGGGTTGGCACAACTTCGACATCTTCCCAATGGGTGCCAACATTCAGCTTATCTTTTATAGAAATACGAAGAAAGGCGGGCCGGTGCTCGTCAAAATTCTGCTCAACGAAGACGAAACCACATTGCCCATGGCCGACCAAAGCCGTGCACCTTATTATATATGGGAAGACGTAAGGCAATATTACCTCAACAAGCTCAACTCGTATAAGGAGGAAGAATAACCAAAAAAGCTCTTTTCATTTCAAAAGGCAAAGGCCACACATTCATCCAATAAACGCGCCAAATGACACAAAATGGACCACTAACCCATTGAACTTGTTGAAAATTGTCGTATCTTTGCAATGTCAAAACAAAAGAATTGGCAAAAAGTAAAAACAATAATTATTAATAACTTAAAACTTTAAAATTATGGATACCGAGAACAAAACCATGGAAATGGACAACACACAGTTGATCCAGGACAACAAGAAGAGCAACGTCAACAAGCGTGCCTTGTTTACCGCAGCAGCAGCCATCCTCGGAGGTGGAGCCGCAACAGCAGCAGCAGTGGAAGGTAAGAAATGGTATGACGACTGGATGCAGGAGCACCGCCAGCAGAAGCCGGAAGACAAGCCCATCGAGGAGGAGAAGTTCGTTCACGAGCCCAAGGAAGAGCCCAAGCCCGAACCCAAGAAGACGGAAGAGCCCAAGGAAGTAGTTCCCGAGAAGCCGGAATACGACATCGATGCCATCGGCGGAGTGGAGCAGATTGAAATCGGCGGAGAGGTTGTAAACGCACTGCCCGTGATGGTGAACGGACACGAAGGTTACCTCATCGACCGCGACGGCGACGGAAAGGCCGACTACATGATCTATGACAAAAACGACAACAACCAGTACGACGAAGGCGAACTGCTTGACCTCGAAGAGGAAGGTCTGCTCATAGAGATGCCCGCATACGATATTCCCAAAGGATACGAAATCGACGCCATCATCGACCAGGAGTATCAGGACATTGAAGGCCAGCAGGTGCTCGTTACCAAGGCCATCGTGAACGACCATCCCGCAGTGCTCTACGACCTCGAAGGCGACGGAAACGTGGACTACATGGTCATCGACATCAACGAAGACGGCGTTATCAGCGAAGACGAAATGATTGACACCACAGCCAACGAAATCGCTCTCGTAGTGCCCGTTCCCGAAGATGATGACCCCGCCGTTCTTAACGAAATCAAAGAGCACGGACTCAACATCACAGAAGTTCACGACTTTGAAGTCTACGAGGATGCCGACGGAAACCTCATCAGCTATGCCAGAGTGGATGCTAACGGACATGCTGCAATCATCATGGACACCGACGGCGACGGATTTGGCGACGCACTGGCCATGGATGTTGACGACAGCTATTCCATCGAAAGCGGAGAGGCCATCGACCTCAGGGAGATTGGAGCCGGACAAGTGGTGCCCATGAGAGAAATTGCCGAAGCCGGCGGATTCAACTACGACACCATCATCGGAGATTATCCTCCCATCGACGACGACGGCAGCGACATCGCAATGGTGGACGGAGAAGAGGTTGAAGAACTCTCGGAAGCTCCCGAAGACAACTACGAAATGCTCGCCGTGGTGGAAGAAGACGAGGCAACCAACGACACAGCAGGCTTCGACCCCAACTACACCGGAGAGGAAGTGGATGAAGACCTGGTGGCCGACATCGACGAAACCATCGAAGACGACATCGTAAGCGACGACAACATCGGTTGATAACTCGGTGGAAAACCTGTTCATAACAGTGTGGGTATGCACAAAATGGCAACGTGGAAAATGCCAAAATGTGCATACCCACATTTTATTTTAAAGTTTTCAAGAACTTTTCCACCGTTTTGCACACGAAAAAGTTATAAACTTTGTAATTTTGCACCAGAATGCAAAATTGTGGATAAACGCCATAAACCGCTCATACAGAGAAAAAAGATATGAACAACGGATGTGGAAACGAAAAATCCTAAAGTTGATAACGAAATAACCAAATTTTCCGGCAAAAAGTTTTCCACATTTCCACAGCACATCATCATCATACTTTCTTTTATTTTTTAAGAAAAACATAAAAAGATAATGATATAATAACGGTGGAAAACCCGGCTTCAAGGGAAACAACCGCCATAAAACCGCTTACATAATGAATAAGATGAAAGAAGAATGGAAGCAGAAAGGCTTCATCGACGAGCCGGCTCCCGAAGGCACCGACCTGAAAACCGAAATCCGCCGACTGGCAGCGGAGAAGAACGCCGTCATACTGGCCCATTACTACACGCGGGGAGAGATACAGGAGGTGGCCGACTTCATTGGCGACTCGCTCGCTCTGGCCCAGCAGGCCGCAAAGACGGAGGCAAAGGTCATCATGATGTGCGGAGTGCATTTCATGGCCGAAACCTGTAAAATACTGTGCCCCGACAAGCTGGTGCTTTGCCCCGACCTCAATGCGGGATGCTCGCTGGCCGACTCGTGCCGCGCCGAAGACCTGGAAAAGTTCAAAAACGAACATCCCGACCACCAGGTGGTGAGCTATGTGAACACCACGGCGGCCGTGAAAGCCTTGACCGACGTCGTCGTCACCAGCGGCAACGCGAAGAAAATCATCGACACCTTCCCCGAAGATGCCAAGATTATCTTTGGTCCCGACTACAACCTCGGAAGCTATATCAACAGCGTGACGGGCCGGCAGATGCTGCTCTGGCAGGGCGGATGCCATGTGCACGAACGCTTCTCGCCCGAGGCCATCGTGGAATTGAAGCGGCAACACCCTCAGGCCGTGGTGTTGGCACATCCCGAATGTAAAGGCCCCGTGCTGGCGCTGGCCGACGTGGTGGGCTCCACGGCCGTCATCCTTAAACATTGCGTGGAAAGCCCCGACAAAGAGTTTATCATTGCCACCGAAGCCGGCATTTTGCACGAAATAGAGCGCCAATGCCAGGGCAAGACCTTCTATCCCGTGCCGCCGGAAGTGAGCGAGGGAACGGTGGGATGCCATTGCAACGAGTGCGACTATATGAAAATGAACACGTTGCTGAAGATTTACAACGCACTGAGGTATGAATGGCCGCAGGTCGATGTGCCCGAAGCGGTGAGAAAGGAAGCCGTGAAACCCATTGAGCGCATGCTGTCGTTGTCGTGAACAAGGGGCACTTGCAATGGCTCTCCCTGCTCCGTGGGCTCAATATCCTTTTGGTAGTGATGTTCCATGTGCAGCTGGTGGACATGCAGACCGGGCAAAACCATCCGTTCTGCACGTCGTTGCCCGCAATGTTCACGCCCTTGCGCATGCCCTTGTTCATTTTTCTTTCGGGCGGATTGCTTTACCTGAGCCGCATCAGCCGGAAGGTTTCCGTAAAGGACCTTTATGCTGACAAGGCGCGGCGAATACTTCTGCCCTTCCTCTTTTTCGTTCCTGTTTATTATTTCATAAAGGTGCTGATGGCGGCGGTGGTGAAGTCGCCGCAGGTGTTTTCCTGGACTTCACTGCTCCGCTCGTTCATCGTTTTCGAGGGCCAGCCGTCGGCGCCGCTATGGTTCCTGGCCACTCTCTCGGTGCTCATGTTGCTCTATCCGCTGTGGCGGTGGCTATGCGTGAGCAATGTGCGCATGGCCGCTTTCTGGGTGTTCTCGGTATTGATATATTTTGTTGACACCTCTTCGCTCAACGACTACAACTATTTCTACTTGCTGCGCCTCAACCATTACATGGTGTTTTTCTTCAGCGGCATTTTCTTCTTCCGCAACGGTTGGTGGCAACGGTTGCAACATCCGTTGACCCTTGTCGGCCTGGTGGTTCTCTATGCCTTGCTCTATTGGCAGGGCGTGAACCTGGTTTCTTCGCTCGTGGGCATCGCCATGGCGGTGGCGCTCAGCCAGTTGCTGGCACGATGGTGGCCGAGGTTGTTCAGTTCGTTTCGCGAATACATCTTCCAGATTTACCTCCTTTCGTTCATCTTCCAGGCCTTTGTGGAACTGGTGCTTTGGCGCAGGTTGTTCTACAACGAGCACCTTTTCCTCGTTTTCTATGTGCTCAACATTCTTTTCGGCATCTATGGGCCGGTGCTCACCGCCCATATCGTGGAGCGCTGCCCGTGGCGATGGCTGCGCCTGTGTTTTGGTTTGAAAAGTTGAAATTTTTTACAATTATTTGGAGCATATTTATTTTTTTCGTAACTTTGTGCTCTATAAACTAATAACCCCGTAAATCAATCGATTATGAAAAAATTAACACTTACGACACTGGCTGTTGCCACGATGTTGTTTACATTGTCTTGTGGAAACAAGAGTGAAAAAGAAACGCCGTCGGAGACCAAAACGGAAGTGACGGAAAAGGTTGAAAAAGCCGACGTGGAAAGCGAAGCTACCGAAGCAGAAGAAAGCACCGGCGAAGTGAGCGAAATCGTCAACATCAAGAAAAAATGGCTCGACGGCGACTTTGGAGTCTATGAAGACACTTCCAAGCCGAACATCAAGCAGTTTGCCAAAGTGTTTTGCGAGCAATACCCTGAGTATAAGCCTAATAAGATGTTCTTGGAATACTTGAAAAACCCAAAAGCCTATGATGAGGGAAAGACCGGCTATTCCATTGATGTAAGAGAGAAAAACGGCTTTGCCTCATGCCATCTCATGGGGCAATTCAACAGCAATTTGGATTGCTGCTACTGGATTTGCGACAATGACCACCGCCTGGTGGCTTTCTGGCTGGATGAAGATTTTGAGGACGACGACCTTTCGGCATGTGCCATATTCTTCTATGACTACGACCGCGTCACCGGAAACATGACGCCGCGCCCGGAGTGGACTGTCATGATAGAAAATGCTGTCAAGGGCTTTGACGCATACAATGTGGAACTACCCGTGCAGGGCAAGGACATCATCATTACCAAGTTTACAGAAACCGAAGACGAAGGCTTCGATACCGAGGAGCAAATCATGAAATGGAACGGACAGGGCTTCATCCTGAAATAAAAGCCGTTTCCGAAGAAAATAACCTACAGGGGGACAATAGTCTTGATGCCCGTTTTGGCATCAACCACTATTGTCTCCCTTTTTCTTTTTTTAAAACTCCGCCCCCTCTCCTACGGTTCCGTATGTTGCGATACCATCGCAACTACATAAATATTCATTTTCATTTTAGATAGCACAGCCCCCTTTTGTCAATATTTTTCAAAGTATTTTGGAAACCCCAAGCGGCTTGACGGCAAATTGAGGGGAGAGATTTGGCGTTTCGAGGAGAGAGAATTGGCAAATCTCTCTCCTCAATTTGCCGTCAAACTCCGAGCGTTTTGTAAACTGCTGAAATTCAGCAGTTTATATTTTCGCCAATTTTTAAAGGATTTTGTCAAGATTTTTTATCAATTTTCCCTGTTCAGTTATCTTTCTAAAAGCAAGGAAAACGGTATATATTTTGTTTGAATATACAAAAAAGAGCCAAAATTATTATTTTTATTTCCTTTTTCTTTCAAAAATACAATTTTCTTTCTTTTTATTTGGTAGTTAGAATTTTATGAGTTAATTTTGCAGCCCAATTTGGGTATTAATGATATTTTTGTGATTATTCATTTATTCAATCAAAACAGTATGGTTAAAAAATTACGTTTTATGATGACTGCTCTGCTCATGGCAGTATGCAGCATTGGTTTTGCAGCAGAAACCACTGAGACTTTCACTCCCAGTGACTTCGATGCAGTAGCCAGTACAGACTTTTCGCTGACTCTTGGCGACATTACCATTTCCTGTTCAAATGGTACTGTCAATGCTGATGAATACCGTGTTTTTGCCAATCAAACCCTCACGGTGTCAACCGCTGCCGGTGCGATTACAAAGATTGATTTCACTTCTGAATACAAGCAGGGAAGCAAGAACGGACTGCAATCGTTTACTTCCGACTGTGGTAATTATTCCGTTCCTTCAAAATCTTATACCAGTCAGTGGACGGGATCTTATGCAACCATTGTTTTCACCGCATCGCAACAAGTCCGTATCAGCGAAATCGTGGTGACCTACGACCCCGAAGCCGTTGTGAAGCCCGATCCCGAGCTGAGCTTTGACCCCACAGAGATTGAAATCGACCTGGGCGACGAGTTCACCGCTCCCACGCTCTCTGCTCCCGAGGGTGTTACCGTGACCTACGAATCCGACAACGAGGATGTGGCCACCGTGGATGAAACCACCGGTGAAGTGGAAATTGTAGGCGTCGGCGAGGCCGTCATTACCGCTACCAGCGAGGCCAACGACAGCTATAGTTTCGGTTCGGCTTCCTACCTCATCATTGTGAACCCCTATGTTGAGAAGACACCGGCTCCCGAGGGCGCCATTTTCTTCGATGCCTTCAACCACACTTCCTACTCTGGCGGCCGCGATGGTAATTTCACCGGAAATGCCGGCAGTGGAAGCACAATCACTTCAGATGCAACGGGCGGAATCAACGCTGGTAGCAATACCTATGGAGCAAAACAGTGCTTGAAGTTCGGTTCAGCCAATAACAACGGTACGTTCACCACTCGCGCCATCACTTGGAAGGGCACCGCCGTGCTCACCTTCGATGCTGCCGGATGGGGCGACAAGAAGACCAACTCCCTGGCCGTTACCGTGACAGGTGCCGATGCCAGCGGCGACATTTCCATCACGCTTAATAATGGAGAATGGAGCAGCTATAGCGTGCTGCTCGAGAATTGTGACGGCGAATTCACCATCAGCTTCAGCGGAAAGCGCGGATTTATTGACGACATCTGCGTGATGCCGACCGAACTGGCCTATACCATTCCCAATGGCGGACTGGGCACGCTGGTGAGCGACAGGAACCTCGACTTCAGCAGCCTCAACGGAGTGAACACTTACTACTCCACCGGTCTGAACGACAAGAAGAATTGCGTGGCCGTGGTGAAGATTCAAGGCGCCGTGGAGGCCAACTCGCCCATCATCATCGAAGGCAGCGCCAACACCAAGGTGAACATTCCGCTTGCCGAAGCCGACGCTTCGTTTGCTTCCATCTCGGGCAACATGCTCAAGGGCAATGCCACCGAGAGCATCAACCTCAACGGTGTGAACTGCATGATTATCAGTGCCAACGATGGTAAGTTCCATCCCTGCTCGGGCGGCACACTGGCAGCCGGAAAGGCTTATCTCGACGTGGATCCCAGCGAGCTGGGTGCCAACGCCAAGCTCTCTATCGAAGAGATTGATGCCGATCCCACCGCTATCAGCGAGGTGAAGGCCCAGATGAACACCGGCGCCATCTATAACCTGCAGGGCGTGCGCGTGGAGAAGGCTCAGAAGGGCATCTACATCATGAATGGCAAGAAGGTCATTGTCAAGTAATCAGTAGCAAAAAGTGTTTTACTAAATAGAAAAGTTGGAATTATGAAAAAGTACATGCAGCCTGCCATTGAGGTACGCGAGATGATTGTAGAGACCGCGCTGAACGCCATTTCCGATGGCGGCACAGCAGCCGATACCGATCCCGAACCCATCAGCGCCGGGGATGCCGGTGCCAAGGAAGAGTCGTCGGTATGGGATTATGTTGATGAAGATTAAAAACCAAAGCATCATACTTCTAAAAGCAAGGGGCAGCCAAATGACGGTTGCCCCTTGCTTTGTATCAATACCTTTTTTTCAAGTATATATAAAAGGTACTTTTACCCGGAAAAAAGAAAAAAAGCAAGTTTTTCTTTTGCTTTTCGCTCCTTTATCCGTACCTTTGCACGCCAAAATCATTGAATACGCGATAATTATAAAAAATATCAATATTCTAAATCCAAAAAATTATGATTAAACATTTACGTTTTATGATGGCTGCACTGCTCATGGCAGTGTTCAGCGGAGCGTTTGCCACCGA
>JAFVHN010000078.1 GCA_017474515.1 Prevotella sp.
ACCATGGAAAGTATAATACGGCGATGCCTGGTCACAAATCAGGCACTAAATCTCATGTGCTAAACCATTTCCTTTTTCCCTTTTGTTAAAATGTCCTATTTTTCCTATGCAAAATTTGGAAATTAGCACAGAATCTTGCTACAGTTCAAGGGTGTGATTGATGACAGGGGGGAGCTGGCGGTCGTCGTGGGTGACGAAGATAAGGGTTTTCTCGGGCGACTGGCAATAGCCGGTGACGACTTCCTTGACCAGGCGCTGGTTGCGGGGGTCGAGGCCGTGCATGGGCTCGTCGAGGATGAGCAGCTGGGGCTCCTTCACAAAGGCGCGGGCCAGGAGCACCAGGCGTTGCTCGCCACTGGAGAGGCGGAGGAAAGGACGGTCGGCAACATGACCGATGCCGAAGATGGAAAGCCAACGGCGGGCCGAAAGGAGATGGTCGGCAGAGGGGTGGCTGTAGAGGCCGGTGGTATCGAAAAAGCCTGACGCCACGATACTTACGGCAGGGATGTTGACACGGCAGGCGCGGTGCATCTCGGGCGACACATAGCCGATGTGTTTCTTGATGTCCCAAATGCTCTCGCCGCTGCCCCGCTTTTTCCCAAAGATGGAAATGTCGCAAGCGTAGGCCTGGGGATTGTCGGCACAAATGAGCGACAAGAGGGTGCTCTTGCCGGAGCCGTTGCGGCCTTTCAGCGCCCAGCGCTCGCCGCAACGGATGGTCCAGCTGAGGTGGCTCAGGATGATGTGGCTGCCGTACCTCACGGTGATGTCGTTCATCTCGAGAAGTGGAGTATGAAGAGCAAAGGACGAGGAATCAGGGATTTGCAGGTTGCAGGGCACTTCTTCACCCAGAGAGTCTATGTGAGAGAAGAAATGACCGCGGGTGACTTTCTCCCCCACCGTCATGTTTTCCACCGGAACCACATGGGTGATGAAGTCCGGGATTTCGGTTTCATCGCTCACCACGAGCAACATCTGAATGTCTTCCTTGGAAAGCAGTTCAAGGATGTGGCGCAATTGTCCGCGTGCCGTTGTGTCGAGACCGATGAAGGGATTGTCGATAATGAGCAGGCGGGGCCGCGAAAGGAGGGCCTTGGCAAGGTGGAACTTGCGCAGCTCGCCGCTGGAAAGAAGGATGATATATTTCCCCAACACCGGCTCCAAGCCGAACAATCGGCAGAGGTGGTCCTTGAAGTTTTGGGACTGGCCGTCAGGTTGTTTTGACAAGAGGGCCAGCTCGCGGTCGAGCAACTGACCGGCAGTGGGCGTTTCGGGGTCTATCTCCGTGGCATTCCACCGTTGTTGCAAGAAGAATGTGCGGTCGTTGTCGCCGCCGTAGGTGTCGCGGAAAGTGATGTGACGGATGTTGTCGCTCACCATGCGGCTGGCATTCGGGCCGAAACAATAGGCGGCCTGGTTGTGAAGCAAGGGGTGCGCACCAGTCACCATGTCGATGAACATGGACTTTCCGGCACCGTTGGGCCCACAAACGGCGATGTGTTCGCCGGGGAGCATTTCAAAATCCACGGGGCGCGCCATGCGCCACTCGGGGTTGCGCGGGGTGCCGGCGGTGATGCGGATGAGGGGAGAAAGAGACATGGGGGAAAAAGGGATTTTGGGGAGAAGGGGCCGAAACGATGGTACGGCACAAGGAAAAAAAGGAGAGTTACGGTTTGTGGATTTTGTCCTTGTTCTTCAAGGTGAAGTCTTTCCAGCTGGAGTAATGGCGGGCCGTGCTTTCGGGCCGCGACGACTGGAGGAAATGACAATAGGCGGCGGCCAGGGCGTCGGTGGCATCCATGAATTGCGGCATGTCGTCGGCCTTGAGCGCCAACAAGCGCTTCAACATTCCGGCCACCTGCTCCTTCGATGCCGAGCCGTTGCCGGTGATGGCCATTTTTATTTTCAACGGGGCATATTCATGGATGGGCACGCTGTGCTGGATGGCGGCAGAGATAGCCACGCCCTGGGCGCGTCCCAACTTGAGCATGGACTGGACGTTCTTTCCGAAAAAAGGTGCCTCGATGGCCATTTCATCGGGCAGGAACTCATTGATGATGCCCGTCACGCGCTCGAAAATCTTTCCAAGGCGCAGGTAGGGGTCGCTTTCTTTCCTCATGTCAACCACGCCCATGGCCATCATCTGTGCCTTGTTGCCTTCCACGCGCAACAATCCGTAGCCCATGACATTGGTGCCGGGATCGATGCCGAGAATGATTTTTTCGGTGGCATTCATCCGCGGAACATCTTGACGAAGGGGTTGAACTGCATTTCCGTGCCGATGTCGGTGGCCGGTCCGTGGCCGCAATAAACCTTTGTCTCTGAGGGCAGTGCGCCAAGGACATTGATGAGCGAATGTTTCATGAGGGCCTCGTTGCCACCGTCGAAGTCGGTGCGGCCGATGCTCATGCGGAAAAGCGTGTCGCCGCAAAAGGCCACGCCCTCCTCTTTGCAATAAAAAGTCAGTCCGCCGGACGAATGTCCGGGCGTTTCAATCACCTCAAGGCTATGGCTGCCAAAGGCCACCATGTCGCCCTGCCTGAGCAAGCGTCCGGGCCGGGGCATGGGAAACTCCTTGTTTACGCCAAGGAAATATGCCACTTGGTTGGTCATGTCCTCATACAATGCCACGTCGGCGGAATGTATTTCCGGACTCAGTCCATAAGTCTCATAAATGACCTCAGCACCTATGCAATGGTCGAAATGCCCGTGGGTGAGAAGATGATGAACGGGACGGAGGGAATGGCTGCCGATGTATTCCTGAATGGCCAAGTGCTCATTGTCGTAATAGGCGCCACAGTCAATGATGACGCATTCCCCCGTTTCGTCGCTGACCACAAACGTGTTCACCTGAAGGGGATTGCACACAAAACGTTGTATATTTATCATTTTATTTTTTCCAATGTTGGAGTTTGGGAGTTGAGGAGTTTAGACGATGGTTGACACTCACATTTTTCACTCACGGACAAACATAAATAAGGTGCTTGCCCTTGAACCACGGCTCGGAGAACCACGTGGTGAGCGGTGTCACCTCGGCCACTTTCCTGAAAGGCTGGATTTCGCCCTCCACATTGCCGCCCTTGAGCACGAACACGCCGTTGAGCATGGCATTGTTCTGCTTGCGCGAAATGTTTTTCCTTACAATCTTCATCAAGTCGGGCAGCGGCATGACGGCGCGGCTCACCACAAAGTCGAAGTGCCCTTTCTCTTCCTCGCCCCGCAATTGCTCGGGAAAGCAGTTTTCCAGCCCCACGGCCTTCACCACCTCACAGGCCACGCGGATTTTCTTCCCCGTGCCGTCGATGAGCTTGAAGCGACATTCGGGAAACATGATGGCCAGTGGAATGCCGGGGAAGCCGCCGCCGGTGCCCAGGTCCAGGATTTCGGTGCCGGGCTTGAAGCGCAGGGCCTTGGCAATGGCCAGCGAGTGGAGCACATGGTGCTCGTAGAGGTTGTCGATGTCCTTGCGCGAAATGACGTTGATTTTCTGGTTCCAGTCCTCATAAAGTTCTTTCAGCATGGCATATTGCCGGCGCTGGTCTTCGGTGAGGTTGGGGAAATAGCGTAATATCTGTTCCATGGGGGAGTTATTCTGTTTTCTTCAAAAGGTCGTCGAGTTGACGGCGCGGAACGGCAATGCGTATTTCGCCCACGGCATGGGGCGCAATCTCGGTGTCGCAATAGATGAACTCCACCTCGTCGTCGCCCAGGATGAAATTGGTGGGCACGTATGGCTCAATGCCGTTAAAGATACCCTTTTCGCGCAGACCCTCCATGTCTTTCGCCTCAAACTTTTTCAGCATCTTTTCAAGAATGAGTTCCTTGGTTTTTTCTTCATATCCCGGCACGAACACGTCGCCCAGCTTCATGATTTTTCCCGTCTTGGCGTCAATGTTCTTTACAATGGTGAAGTTCATGCCGTGTGCGCCGCCGGCATAGTTGTACACCTGGGCCACATAGCTGATGATGTTGCCGCGGTCCATCACGTCGGTCTGGCACGAATACTGCAGGCTATAGGATGCCGAATGCTCAGGGTCGCGGCCGTAGAGTTCGCCGAAATTTTCCTTGTAGTCGGCCATATAGCTGTCAACAAACAATTTCACGGCCTCGGCCACGTTCATTTTCTTGTCTTTCTCCTCCAGCGACAGGTAGTCGGGCGTCAGTATGCCCGAGCGCAGCAGGCTGTCGTTGACGGCCTGCGCATGCTTGCCGTCGGCATATTTTATATTAAGGTGTATCTCGGCAGAAGGCGAGTCGGCCTCGTCGCACAGCATTACCGTGGTGTCTTTCACGATGCTGTCCCACGCCAGGTGCTCCACCCCGTCGTCGGGCGTCTTCACCTCGTTGCACGACCCGAACATGCCGGCCATGAGCACCGCCCACAGCCCGAAGATTGTCTTTTTCATTTCCTCTTTGGTTAAATTTGTATGCAAAAATACGCCAAACGGCGGAAAAAAACAAATAATTTTTCATATATTTGCTTTTTTGTGTAATTTTGCACCGAAAAAGGAGGAGTGCGGGCTTCCCGGCCCGCGGTCATTTGGTTATAATGCTGCGGGCCGGGAAGCCCGCACTCCTAAAACCATTTTATCATGGAGAAAAAGATAAAAGCCGCCCTGTTCGACCTCGACGGCGTGGTTTTCGACACCGAGCCCCAGTATTCGGTGTTCTGGGGAAGCCAGTGCCGGCGCTACCATCCCGAGGCTCCCGGACTGGAAAACCGCATCAAGGGCCAGACCCTTCAGCAGATTTTCGACGAGAACTTCTCGGGACCGCTGGCCCCTGAGCAGCCCGCCATCGTGGAGCGCCTCAACCATTTTGAAAGCAACATGGACTTCATCTATGTGCCAGGATTTGAAGATTTTATACACATGCTGCGCCGCAAGGGAGTGAAAACCGCCGTGGTGACCAGCAGCAACCAGGCCAAGATGGACGCCGTGTACCGCAAGCGGCCCGCCTTCCGTGAGCTGTTCGACCAAATTCTCACCTCCGAGGACTTCAGCGAGAGCAAGCCCGCCCCCGACTGCTACCTGACGGCCGCCGCCCGCTTCGGTGCCTCCCCCGACGAGTGCCTCGTCTTCGAGGACAGCATCAACGGCCTCCGCTCGGGTATGGCGGCCCGGATGACCGTGGTGGGCCTTTCCACCACCAACGCCCCGGAGGTGATTGCCCCCCTGTGCCATCTCATCATTCCCGACTACACCGCCCTTCCCGCCGCCCTTTTGGGCAGGCTGGAATGACGCCATCCCCCACTTTGTTTTCATGCAGACCCAAAGCACCCCCGTACATGTGCGGCTCTGGCACACCGACTTCTGGTGCCTTGCCCTGGCGTGGTTCCTGCTCACGGCGTCGGCCTACATGCTCATTCCCGTGTTGCCGCCGATGGCCGACGGCTTCCTGCCGCCCGCCACGCTGGCACTGCTCATGGCAAGCTACGTGCCGGGGCTGTTTGTCATGGGGCCCCTCTGCAACTACCTTGTTCAACGCTTCCGCCGCAACCATGTCTGCCAGGCAGCCGTGATGGCCATGCTGTCGTGTGCCGCCGCCGTCTATCTGCTCCGCCATTCGGCGTGGGGACTCCCCCACCCCCCGGCCTTCCTCCTGCTGCGCTTCTTTTTCGCCGTCGGCTACGGCCTGGGCGGCATGGTGCTGCTCAGCACCCTTGTCACCGACGTGAGCGAATCGTGTTTCCGCACCGAGGCCAACTACAGCGTGGCGTGGACGGGACGGCTGGCCATGGCCGTGGGACCGGTGGCGGGCATCGCCGTGCAACAGGCCTTCGCGTTCGAATATGTCCTGCTGGCCATCGGTGCCTGCTGCCTGCTGGCCGTATTGCTCATTGAGAAGGTGAAATTGCCGTTCCGCGCACCCGACGACGACGTGGCGCGCCTTTCGTCCGACCGGTTCTTCATGGCCTCCTCGTGGCCCCTGGTGCTCAACCTCGTGATGTTCACCGCGGCGGTGGGCACGGTCATGGCCGGCGCACTCTCGCTGGCCTTCTATGCCCTCATGCTCGTGGGATTCTTTCTCGCACTGGTGGCCGAACGGCTTTCCGCCACGTCCGACAGCCCCTGGTCGTCATTCCCCGCGGCCATGCTGAGCATGGGCATTGCCCTGTTGTTGCTCACCACGGGCTTTCAACTTCCGGCGGCCGTGTTCACCGGACTGGCCGTGGGCATCAGCGGCACCCGTTTCATGCTCTTTTTCATCAACACCAGCCACCATTGCCAGCGCGGCACGTCGCAAAGCACCTGCTTCCTGGCATGGGAGTGCGGCATCGGCCTGGGCCTGTCGCTGGGCATCGTGCTGGCCGACGGCCAACGGCTGATAGTGGCCGCCCTGTTGGTGCTGCTGTCGCTGGCCACCTACCTGCTGCTCACCGCGCGCTGGCTCTCGGGCCACAGGAACCGATAACCCCAACAATCATCTCAACCCCGAAGAAAATGAAAAAAACAATCATCCTCGCCCTGCTCGCCCTGCTGACCCTCGGCGCAGGCGCCCAGACGCAGAAAGAAATGAAAAAATGGATGCGCAAGGGCGAATGGCGCGGAAACTTCCACGCCGCCAGTCCCCACAAGACGGTCAACGCCGCCGAATTCTACACGCAATATCACAAGAACCCCGGACAGTGGCAGGCGCTCTTCCAATGGCTGGCCACCACCGACCTCACGGCCATCGAGAAAGGCAAGCACCCCATTCCGGGCACCACGCTCGTGGCAAGCGTGGAAGACTCGGAGAACCAGCCGCTGGAGAAACGGCGCTCGGAGAGCCACCGCCGGCACATCGACTTCCAGTATGTGGTGAAAGGCACCGAGGGCTTCGCGCTGCTCGACCATGCCACCAGTCCCGCCAACTGCGCCTACGACGAGAAGAAAGACGTCATACACTACGACTACGACCCCCGGAAAACCAATTTCTTCGAATGCGCGGCAAGCCAGGACCGCTTCGTCATCTTCTTCCCCGGCGACTGGCACATTGCCAAAATAGCCACGAAGAAAAGCGACCAGCGCATACGCGTCATCGTGGTGAAAGTGGATTACGTGGAATAACCCGTCACGCAAAACCCATGAACCTCCAGCTCGTCATTGTGCTCCTTGCCGTGGCCGCCGCGGCCGCCTATGCCCTGTGGCGCATCCTCGACCTGTGGCGCCATCGCAACAACCCCTGCCGCCATTGTAGCGGCTGCCCGCTCAAGCAACAAATCATGGAGGGCAAAACCCCGCGGCCCACAAACTGCCAGGCCACCGGGAAGCAGGAATAATTGTCAAGATTTTTCATGGATTTTTCGGCACCCAAAAGAGTTTGACCGCAAATTTCAAGTGGAAATCTTCAAGATTTCTCTCCTCGATCTTCAAGATCTCTCCCCGAAATTTGCGGTCAAACTCCAGCCCATTTTGAAGCCATTGATTATCAATTAGTTACAAAATCGCCCAAAAATCAGCGATTTTGTCAAGATTTTTCAAAATTTTTACGCCCCGCCCTATCCACCTATATCACCGCCCCCGGCAGGCTTTTCCACACCGCAAAAAGACATCCGTTTCACAAGGAAAACCCTCCGAAAGATAACTTTCAAGATAGAAGTGCAATCCTATAAGGGTAATTTCTCTCCCTAAAATGGAAGGGAGGAGGAGTCCCCGCAGGGGGTGGAGGATGTCCCCGGAGCGTAGCGGAGGGACATCCTCCACCCCCTGCGGAGCGTCGAAGTCGGCCAGCAATGCAAAAAAAACAATAAAGG
>JAFVHN010000079.1 GCA_017474515.1 Prevotella sp.
CCCGACTCCAGTCCTAACCAAATCTTTTTTGCATCCGACTGCAGTCCAGACCGCATCCGACTGCAGTCCAAACCGCAAAACGACTGCAGTCGGATGCGGTCTGGACTGGCCCCATCTGCCACCTTCCGCCCATAAACACAATACTTTCTGCGCTTTTTTCAGCACGAACCGCCATAATTTTGCGGTTTATCAGCGGAAAAACACTACCTTTGCACCGTCGAAGCCGGAAAAACGGGCCCGAGGCCCACCGCCCCGCTCCACCCCGTGCCCCCGACGAAAAAGATACACTTCCCATGTCCCACCATGCCGCGACACTGTTGCGGCGTAACTTCAAAAGAAGCTCCCGAAAATGTCCTTCCTCTCACTCCTGAGCCGCCGGCTCGCATCAAACGCCTCGCTGTTCATCATCGCCATAGCAGCGGTGACTTTCTTTTTCCCGGAAATCTTCCAATGGGTGCGCGGCACCACGCAGACCGTCATCCTCGGCATCATCATGCTGACCATGGGACTGACGCTGACAACCGACGACTTCCGCATCCTGGCACGCCGCCCACTGGACATCCTCACCGGGGCCTGCGCACAGTTCTTCATCATGCCCTGCGTGGCATGGCTCCTGGTGCATGGGTTCAGATTGGAACCGGCACTGGCACTGGGCATACTGCTCGTGGGCTGCTGTCCGGGCGGCGTGTCGAGCAACATCATGTCATACCTCTGCCACGGCGACGTGGCGTTCAGCGTGGGCATGACGTGCGCCTCCACACTGCTCGCGCCGGTGATGACGCCCCTGCTGATGGAGCTGACGGCAGGCGAAATCATTGAAATCGACGCCGTGGGAATGTTTCTCAATATCCTGATTGTGACGATTATTCCCGTGGCCATCGGCTGTTTCCTCAACTACACCTATTCGCAAAGCCGCCATTTCCCCACCATTCAGTCGCTGATGCCGGGACTGAGCGTCATCTGCCTGGCATGTATCGTGGGCGGAGTCATTTCGACCGTTCACGACGACCTGGTGGCACGCGGCCTCTGGCTCTTCCTTTGGACCTTTGCCGTGGTGTTCTGCCACAACACCCTGGGCTACATCTTTGGTTACGCGACGGGCCGCCTGGCGCGTTTCACGAAAGCCAAGAAGCGCACCATCAGCATTGAGGTGGGCATGCAAAACGCCGGGCTGGCAACCGTGCTGGCCGGCAACTTTTTTGCGGCCCAGCCGCTGGCCGTGCTGCCCTGCGCCATCAGCTGCGCCTGGCACAGCATCAGCGGCACCATCCTGGCCGGCCTCTTCCTGAGGCATGACAAAAAGACGGCATCGTGATTTTTCCACGCCGAAATTGCGATGACTTACGAAAAAACTTATCTTTGCAAAAATTTTACACCTTATTATAACCTAAGACCATGGCAAAGAAGAAGAAAAAGCAGCAACAGGGGCAGCAATTCCTCTCACCCGAACAGTTTGTTAAGCAGAGGGCACGCTCTCTGGAGATTGGAACGTGCTATATCACCGAAGACTTGGAAAACCAGGGTGAAGGCCACATCATTGTGACGCGCAAGCACACGGGGGGAAGGATAAGCTTGGCCTTCTTCCTGGTGGACATCTGGTGTGTCGGCGTGAAAGACTCGTTCTACAAGCTCCGCGTGGATCCGGAGGATCTTGAGGATTTGATTGACTGCCACCGTTTGGGACTACGCGAATGCAGTTATGAGGAGGCGCACAACTGGATTTTCGGCGCCGTGGAATTTGCCGAGGAGGCCGGCATAGCGCCCGACAAGAGCTTCGGCCTCACCCGCTATATGCTTGAGGAAGACAACGACGATATTCCGCTGATAGAATATGATTACGGCAAGAACGGCAGGCACACGCTCGTTGCCAACAGCAACCTGGAGGCCAGCCGCTATCTGCCAATGTTGAAAAAGAGCCTGGGCGAGGGCAATTACGACGTCATCATTCGCCCAGACTACGAGGAAGACGACCGGGACGACGAAACGGAAGAGGACGAAGAAGAAGAAAACCTGCTCTTCAACAATTACGGTCCGGAAGTAAAATACTCGTATCAACATCCCGACTACCCCACGGAAGTCCGGCTGAACTTCCCTTGGATTGAGGAAGAGCTGACGAAGCCTGAAAACTCCATCTACTTGAAAGACGAGTTGACCGACCGCATTCTCGCACTGCCTCACGACAAGCTGAGGGAGGACCTGGAGAACCTCATTCTCTGCCACATGGGAAAGACCTGCGACGGCATTCCCTATGATTACGACGACGGAGAATACAACGGCCTGCTCGCCTCATGCGTCATGCTCCTGGCCGAAGTGGGGAACGAGGACAGCAGCCTCAACTGCCTTTTTGAAGTGATGCGGCAATCGGAAAAATTCTTCGACTATCACTTCGGCGAGAGCACGCAGGAAGTATTTGAGCCCACGCTCTACAAACTTGCACAACATCGCCTCGACAAGCTGACGGCATTTACGAAAGAGGAAGGAAGATACTGGTTGCCCAAGGCCGTGGTGTTCTCTGTCGTCAAACATGTAGCCCTGCTACAGCCTGCGAGGAGGAATGAAGCGCTGGGGTGGTTCCGCGAGGCACTGAACTTCTGCATCGAACATGTGGCCGAGGCGAAGGCCGTGGATGCCACCATCGCGGCCGCCCTGATATGCGACCTCGTTGACATGAAAGCCGGTGAACTGCTGCCGGAAATCAATGCGCTGTTCGATACGGAAATGGTTGAACTCGGCTATTGTGGCACACGCTACTCTGTTATTCAAGACATCAACGATCCCGAACTGGCTTCCACTTCTTCTATTATTCTTGACATTCACGAGCGCTTCGACGACATGCGCCAGAAATTTTCCGATCACTGAGAAAGATTTTTCTCTTCGACCAATAAAAAAAGAGCCTGCGCCACAACTATTAGCGGCGCAGGCTCTTTTGTTGTTTAATATCTATTTCGCAAGATTTCAGTAACTTTTCAGGCTAATAGAGTGCTACAATTTGTTAACCCAATGCTAACTACTCAGTCCCTTATATAGTTACATTGTATTAAGGGGGCTTAGATTATCGATAAAAAGACTACAATAACCAACCCTCACAGAACTTCACATGAAAATAAAAAATAATGATGCTACAATGATTATAATAGTAATAATAATCGAACTACAGGCGAGAGAACTATCAGAGTTGTTCTGTTTGACCACAGAGGCCATTTCTTCATCAGAAGCCCCATTCAGTTTTGCTGTTAATATGGCTAAAAACTCATTAGTATAGTTTTCAAGACTAGCCATACTTGCTTGAAAACCACCATGACGTGGTGAACAATTAACCGTTATTTTGGTACTACTCTCATCGACTTTGTTCAAGGTAACCATATATGAACATTTAATTTCTCCAAAATGATATGAACCAAAGTCATCATTTAAATCTTTGTCCTCATGTAAAAAGCGAGTTTTATTCGCTTCAAGAATTGACTTAAGGGCTGTTTTAATCTCGTCAATATTGAAATTAACAACATTCTCGTACTTGAAATAATTCTGTTCCATGCTTGTTGTTGAAAAAAAGGCGGAACCATTCGATGCTTATCAAATCTCTGGTACCGCCAAGTGACCATCCATAACAACAAGCACGAATTGTCCACGCCTTGCGACGTGAACTTTCAACTGCTTGTTCTTGTTATGTCGAAGATTTGGCGGTTTCGAGATTTAAGAACAAGAGCAAAAGCTCAAATATCTATCTATAAGTACGAACAGAAACGCTTTCCTGTAAATAAATAATGTATAACAACCACCTCGGGGGCGGCAGAGTTTTTAAGAAAAGCCCCCTCCCACGGAAAGGGAGGGGGAAGTAGTCTTAATCAGCCAACTTGGCCTTGATCATCTCGCGGTTGAGGCGGGCGATGTTGGCGATGGTCTCGTTCTTCGGGCACACGGCCTCGCAAGCGCGGGTGTTGGTGCAGTTGCCGAAGCCGAGCTCGTCCATCTTGGCAATCATGTTCTTCACGCGGCGGGCAGCCTCCACGCGGCCCTGGGGAAGCAGGGCGAGCTGGCTGACCTTCGACGACACGAAGAGCATGGCGGAGCCGTTCTTACAGGCGGCCACGCAGGCACCGCAACCGATGCAGCTGGCGCAGTCCATGGCCTCGTCGGCGTCTTCCTTCGGAATGAGGATGGCG
>JAFVHN010000011.1 GCA_017474515.1 Prevotella sp.
GGGCGTCTGAGATGTCGAAATGAAGGAGGCAGAGCCCGTCGTGCCTCGGCAGGTTCAAGCTATAGGGCACCGTGGCACGGGGCTTGCACTCGGGGCTGAAGGCACCCTGCATCACGGTGTCGCGGTTGTTGGTCAGCGTCCAGTGGAACGAAACGTTGTCCTTCAGGTCGAGGAAGTCGTAGCGGTTGGTGATGGTCATGCTGGCGGCGGTGCCGTCGTAACGTAGTGAACCGACGAAGGCGCGGGCGTAGTTGTGTTGCAACTCGTAATAGTTGGGCAGGGGCGTGCGGTCGGCATAGAGCAGTCCGTCGGTGCCCTTGTTGCCGTACATCTCGAAGCCGCCGTCGGGCGAGGTGAAGACGCGTTCCTCGTAACCATAGCGGCTGTTGAGCGTTTCGCGGAACGGCATGCCCTGGTCGGCCCATTCCCATACGGCACCTCCGGCGATGCCCGGTGTGCGCTCAATGATTTCCCATTGCCGGTCGTGGTCTTCGAACGAAATGCCCAGCGTGTGGCAATATTCGGTAAATACGACCGGCCGGTCCAGGTGTTGGTAGAATCCGCCTATTTGCCCGGTCGTCGGATAATGGGGCGCATAAACGGGCGCGGCCGAGGGGAAGGGGGAGTCTCCCTGTTCCGAGGGCTCCACGAGGTTTTTCTCCCAGAAGCGGCGGAAATAGGAGCCCACCTGCGGGAAGCAATAGGGCCGCGAGGGGTCGAGGTCCCCCACGTATGAGCCCACCTCTATGCAGCTCTGCGTCAGCGGGTTCTCGTTTCCCACGCTCCACATAATCACCGAGGGGTGAAGCTTGTCGCGCTGCACCGTGGCCAGTGCCCGCGCCATGAGAATTTCCTTGTAGGTGGTGTCCGACAGGTGTTTGTCGCCGAAGCCAAAGGGAACTTCGTCAACAATGTAGAAGCCCAGTGAATCGGCCAGTTCGAAGAACCGCGGCTCGCGAGGGTAATGCGACAAACGCAGGAAATTCACCGACGCCTCCTTCATCATGTGCATGTCCTTGAGCGTCAGGTCGTCGGAAATCACTTTCACCGTCCGCGGGTCGGTGCTATGGACGTTTACTCCACGAAGTTTCACGGGTTTTCCGTTCACCTTCAGCACATTGCCGTCTATGGTCACCTCGCGAATGCCGATTTTTCGGGTGACGGTCTGCAATGTCCGGCCCTTTTCCTTCACATGCACCCGTAGCGTGTAGAGGTAAGGCGTTTCGGCGGTCCATAGCCTGGGGTTGGCGATTTTTCCGCCGGTGGACACCACATTTCCCTGTGCATCAAGGATTTCGTAGCTGGTGGAGGTCTTGGGCGTGGCATTGGCAACTTCTGTCTTGACCGTCACCGTGCCGTCCATGCGCGTCGTCACCGTGAGGTCGGCGAGGTGGGTTCGTGGAACACTTAGCAACGTTACGTCGCGGAAGATGCCCATGGGTGCCCAGTCGTCGAAGCAGTCGAACTCGTAGCCTTTGAATTGCGAGTAAACGCGCATGGCCAGTTGTTGCGGCTCGCCTTTGAACGCCCGTTTTGTGAGGAAGGGGGTCAGGTCGAACTGGTGCGAGTTGTATGCTGACACCCATTTCCCGACGTATTGGTCGTTGAGCCAGAGGTCGTAGCCTCGCAACACGCCGTCGAAACGGATGAAGACCAGCTGGCCCTTCCAAGTCTCCGGAATGGTGAAAGATGTGCGATAAAAGCCTGTCAGTGAGTCGGGATAGTCGTAAGTGGGCTTGCTGAAAGGGCAAGCCTTTTCCGCCGGTGCGCCCGCTCCCGGGCTTTCCCAGCAACCCGGCACGGCTATTCGGCCCCACGTTTCATCGGCTGGCGGCACCGCCGGGGTGTTCGTGATTCCTTTTGTCACCTTCAACAACCATTCACCGTGGAGGGTTTGCGCTTCGCTAAATGATAAATGAAAAATGAGAAATGATAAAGCGAGGAGGAACGTTTTCGCTTTGCTAAATGATAAATGAAAAATGATAAAGGATAAAGCGAGCGGACATTTTTGCGCTTCGCTCAATGATAAATGACAGATGGAAAATGATAAGGTTGGCGGAGTTTTTTTCATGTTATTCGGGTTTTTCGGGGAGATATCCTCTTTTCCCCAAAGGGGGGAGAGGCTTGGCCGTGCGACACCCCCTCCCCTCGGGAGGGGAAGGGGTGGGCTTTTATTTCTCTATCTTCTTGTAAACCAGGTCAATCTTTTTATATTGATGGTCGTCGTTCCAATGCTCAAAGAGGCCGAGGGGACTTTCCAACGGCTTCCCCTCCTGCTTGTATTGTGTGCCGCTGGGCGCATTGGGCAGGCTGGCCGCTTCGCGCAGGTATTCGTCACAATAGTTCAGACTTCCGAACTCCGGCCACTCGCCAATGATGATGTCCATGCCCACGGCATCGCAGGCCACTTCGTCCTGTGCCACGATGAGCGAGCAAGCCCAGTCGCCGTTGAAAGGTTCCTTCATCCACTTGGGATTGGGCGCGCCGTTCACATCGCGCGAGCCGTAGGTGCCGTCGATGATGTAGAGCAACGCCTTCTGCCCCATGTCTTTGTGGCTCATCCAGTCCACGAAAGTCTTGTAGCCGGGCGTGCCGTGCCGCTTGTCCTGGCTCACGTTGTTGTGCGCATTTTGCCGCCATAGCAGGTTGATGTCGGTGGCGCCGTACCAGTTCTTGGCGGTCAGCGTGACGCCGGGGCCGGAGTGCGTCTTGAGCAGGGCCGAGTTGATGAGGTAGTCGGCATCGACCACGCACTTGGCCAGTCCGCGGGCCATCTTGCCGTTATCTACCGAATAAACAATCTGTTCGGGGTAATACTCGCACTTTTCGCGCCCGTCGCCGCCGATGTTGTCAATCATGCGCACCAGTGGGAACTCGCGGTGCACCTTGTTATAAATGCTGTCGGTGATGGCGCGGCTGGGCTCGCAAAGGATGATGTCCTGCTGTCGCACGCCGCCGTCGCACACCAGTGAGCGCACCAGGGCCAGCGTGACGAAGGGCGACGAGTTGAGCTCTATCGTGTCGCGGTGCGTAATGGCGTTGTTCATGTTCAGTTTCACGGCGATGCTTTCCCCTTTCTTGTAGCCTCGGTTGCCGCGCCCGTGGGTTTTGTTGAAGTGCCTGAACAGGGCCTGCCACGCCTTTCGCGTCGTCTTTTCGCCCGTCAGCGTCGTCACCGCCTCGCGTATCATGGCATCGGCTTTCTGCTGGTCGTTCCAGCGGTCTTCCACCCACAGGCCGTGGTGCCCGTCCCATTTTGCCACGCCCGGCGCGTGAACCCAGGCCACTCGTCCGGGGTGAATGCCGCGCCCCTCGCCAACGGGCTGGTTGGGACCTGCGAAGAGCTTCGGCCTCTGGGCGTTGAACTCGCCGAAGAACATGCGGTCGCGGTTCACCGGCTCGCCGAGCAGCTGGATGGTGGTGGAAGGTCCCAGGTCGGGGTCTTTCCACGCCCTCAGCTGCCACACCAGCTTGCCCGTCTTGTCTATTTCAATGGCCTGCACGGGGGCGTTTGCCGTGTCCATCGGCTCCTTGTTCCATTCGTTGTACCAGTTGTTGATGAGGTGCCCGCCATCTTTCAGGCGCACCGTTTTCTGCGGTTGCGTCACCCCGTAGTCCGTGGTGTTCAGCTCCCAGACGGTCTGTCCCTGGCGGTTGATTTCCTGAATCTTACCTTTTCGCCCCGTGATGAGCAGGTTGCCGGTCTTGGCCATTTCCTGCACGCTCCATGGCAGGAAGCCTTCCCAGCGGTCCACTTCGCGGCCCTCGCTCGTAAATTCGTGAATGCAGCCCATGGCCATGTTTGCCACCAACAGGGTGCCGCGGCTGGAGAGGCGCGCATTGCGGAACTGCCCGTGTACAGAGCCTTTTTCGTTGGTGGGCAACTCAAACTCGCGCACAATCCGGCACTCGGGAATTTTCATCACCACCGCCTTCGCCGGCCGCCCGTTTTGCACAAACACCACATGCTCCCTGCCGATGGGCTGTATGGTGTGGATTTCCGTTCCCTCGGGGGCGGCATAGCTCCACAAGGTCTCGCTGGCCTGCGTCACCTCGGCCACTCCGTACTGGTGGGCCACCAGGATGTGGCCGTCGGACATGAGCACGGCATCGCTGATTTCGCCGCGCTTCAGCCGGTCGTCGTAGCTCCACGTCACCTGCCCGTCTTTCACCATGAACATTCGCCGCTGCTTGCTTTGCCCGGCATAGAAGAAGTCGTGGCGGGCCAGCGCCTCGTCCACCTTTTCCTGGGCCGTAAGCGGAAGGACGGCGCAGGCAAGGGCCGCCATGAAGACAATACGTTTCCTCATTTCACTTTTCATTTTTTGTTTTGCTTTTTCGTAGATTGCTTGTTTCGTAAGATAGGTTGTTCGGGTGTTTGGCCATTCTCCAAACGACCAAACAACCGATTTTCTTCGTTTCCAGTTGCAAAGATAAGGAGAAAATCCGAAACCAGGGTTCAAAAACCGGGAAAAATAACGATGATTCTTTTATTTCCAACCGTTCGGCCTGTGATACCCCCCTTTTTGCCTTTAATACCTATTTATATTATTCAAGCGTGGCAGGTCCTCTTTTCTCTACTTTGCGGGGGATAGCGGACGGGATAAAATTGGTAAAAAATCTTGACAAAACACCTTGTTTTACGGGCGTTTTTGTAAGTCTTTGGATATCAGTGGTTTGCAAATCAGCATTGCTTTGCCCGCAAATTTCAGGGAGAAATCTTGAAGATTGAGGGGAGAGATCTTGAAGATTTCTCCCCGAGATTTGCGGTCAAACCTTTTTGAGAGAGCAAATGTCTTTGAAAAATCTTGACAAAAATTGCCGACACTCTCTTGTTCATCAAAAAGACTGGTTTGGAATAAATGGGAACGGTTTTTATCCGTCATGGAGGAGACGATTATTGCGCGTTTTGGGGAGGATTTAATTCTCTCCCGTGGCTTGTTTCATCCCTTCCAAAAACTGTTGTTGGAGTTGTTGGGCGAGGGGGTTGTCGGGGTTGATTTTCAGGGCTTTCTCATAGTTTTGGAGCACGTCGAGGTAGTATTTCGGCCCGTTGCGCGTGGGGTCCTGCACGATGCGCACCATGTAGAGGAATCCTCGCAGGGTGCAGATGTCGGAGAGGTCGGCGCCCTTGGTTTTTTCCAGCTGGGCGATGGTTTGGCCGGCCTCTGCCAGCAGGCGTTCGGTGTGAGCGTCGTGAGGGTTCATCACGCAGTAATTGAGGCTTTGCAGGGCGGCCTGGTACTTGGGCTGAATGCTGTCGGGGTACATGGCTTCCACACGCCTCAGACGGGCGATGTCGTCGAGGAGCGAGTGTGTGTCTTGCGCCGACAAAGGTGAAAGGCTGAGAAGCTGGAAAAGTGAAAACGCAAGCAAGAACTTGATGTTTGAAAACGTGAACCGATGATTAGAAATTTGAGATTTCATACGCTTTGTTATTTTTAAGTGAAACAAATATTCCGATGTAGAAAAAACGGTCGCGCGAGGCGGTGATGGGTGTGCCGTCGGCGTTATGGCCGAAGATGTTGGTGCGGCCGAGGATGTTGTTGAGCGAAGTATAGACAATGACTTTCGGGCTGACCAGCAGGGTGACGTTGGCATCGAGGCTGTTGTAGTGGGGCGTGGCGTCAGGATTCTTGCGCCCGCTGGCATACGTGTTGCTGATGCCTATGATGGTCTTCCCGAAATTGTACTTTGCCGTCACTCTGAGGTTGTGGCGCGAGGCATAGTGGGGCATGCGCGGCTCGGTGTAGTCGAGATAAAGGCGCTCGGCATCGTTGAAGGAATAAGAAACGGTGGTGGTGAGCCTCTTGACGATAGTGTGGTTTTCGAGGAACAGGTCGAAACCGCGGCTTGTGCCGTAGCCTCCGTCGGTGCACGTCTCGCCCTGCATCAGCGGCAGGTGGCGGTATTTCTTGTAATAAGGCTCTATGCGCAACAGGGTGCCCTCCGCGGCGTACTGCATGCTGAGGATGGCATGCGTGGCGGTGGCCTGTGGCAGATGGTTGCCGCGGACGATGAGGTCGTCATCGGCCGTCTGGCTGTATTGTCCGAGAAGGGCCGAGAATTGCAGGCGTTTGTTGGGAACATAGCTGAGCGTGGTGCGCGGCATTATCAGCCATTCGTGGCCGCAACTCTCATGCTCTGCCCTGGCCGAAAGATTGAGGAATAGCCGTGGCACCAGGCGCATCTGGGCATCGGCATGAGCGGCCAGCAGGTGGTAAGCCAGGTTGTAGCGGGCAACGTCGTAGCGCATGGTGCTGTTGCGGAAATAGCCTTCTGCGCCCGCCGACATCTTCAATATTGGGGAAAACACCTTGCGAGCCTCTGCTTTCAAGTGGATTTCACCGCGGAAGTTATAATAGTGGTCGCCTGTTGTCTGGGCATCGTCAACATCCTTGAAGAGAGCCGAGTGGGCGATGCCCGCAAACAGGTTCCAGCCGTGCGCCATGCTGGTTTTGAGCGTGGCGTTGGCGTAGGTGCTGTGCTCCGAGAGCGACAAATGGCGTTCGCCGATGTGCTGTCCCAACGTGGTAAAGTCATAGCCAACGTAGGTTTTCAGCACGCTGGCCGCCGACAGGTCGGCCTTGTATTGCGCCTCGCCCGACAACTTGCTGTAAGGTCGCGTCCAGTCGTAGCGGTCGGGGAAAAGGGCATCGTAGGCGCCCATGCTGGTATAGACGCCGTTGAACGAGAGGCTGCTGCGGTCGAAGGCCTTTGTGCCGCCCACGTTCCAATCGACCAGCGACGCGCTGATGCCCATCTTGTCGGCCGTGGCCACGTCGGTGGTTTCCATTGGCAGCACGGCCGAGAGGGCCTGCCCAAATTCTCCGCCGTAACCGCCCAACGAGAAGTTGATGCCCTTGAAGAGGAATGGCGAAAAGCGTCCGCGCGAGGCACTGCCCTGTGCGGCGGTGGTATAGGGAACCATGACGTGCATGCCGTTGACAAACGTCTGGCACTCACTGTCGTCGCCGCCGCGCACATACAACTTTCCGTCCTCGCCGACTTTTTGCGTGCCGGGCAATGTTTGCAAGGCGGCCACGATGTCGCCGCACGAGTTGCCCGCCATTACCACGTCGAGGGCGTCCATGGTCTTGAAGTTGTCGCTCCGTCCGAAGCTGTAGGTGCTGGCCGTCACCACCACCTCGTCGATGGCCGTCGCCCGTTCGTGCATGCGGACCACCAGTCCGGTGGGCTTCGTGATGGTCGTCACCGTGTCGTCGAAGCCCATCATCATGACGCGGAGTGTCAGCTCCCCCGTCTGGCTGGTTGTAAATTCAAACCTGCCGAGCGAGTCGGTGAGGCATCCGTCGAGCGTACCAATAATAAAAACATTTGCTCCGGCCAGGGGTTCGCGACCGTCGGTCACCATGCCCTGCACGGTGGTTTGTGCGGCAACGCAAAGGGCTGCCGTCAACATTGTGATAAGGGTTGCAATTCGATTTTTCATGCCGCAAAGATAGGCATGAAAAACCATCCCGCCAAATTTGCGGGACACACGGCTAAAATCGCTGACAATCAACTATGTCGGCGGACGAATGACTAAGAAAAAGGACCGTTGACTAAGCGATGAACGAGCGGAGTTTGGGCACATAGGTGCGCGACACGGGCACCTCCGTAGAGCATGTCCCCAGCTTCAACCGGTAGCCGTTGGAATTGCCTTGGGCCGACGTGATGTTGTTCAAGTTGACCACAAATGAACGATGGCATTGGAAGATGTTGCCGTAGGGTTGCAGGTCGTCGAGCACCGCCGTCAGCGTGGTGTGCAAATCGGCGGTTTGCACCTTTCCGTCTTTCATAAAGCATACCGACACATTGTTCTTCTGCGCCTCTATGTAGAGCAGGTCGTTGATGGGCAGTTGCAGGTTGTCGCCCCGCACCGACGTGTCGCGAAGGGTCACCACGACGTCAGCCTGTTCCTCGGTCGTCTTGTCGAGCAGCGTTTCCAACTGGCCCCGCAGGTAGCGGTGGTAGTTCAGGGCCACGGAGAAAACGGTGACGACGATGCCGATAATCAGTGTCCAATAGAGGAACACCAGGCACAGCACGGGCGTGAAGGGCCAGTGGAACACATAAGAGAAAACGAAAAAGTTGACAATGCCTATGAAAAGGACCATGACCAGCACCGCCAGCACCTCTTGCCATACGCGCCAGGTGCCGTCGTCACTAACCATGGAATGTCGGTAGATTGGTTTCATGACAAAGCCGTACAGATAGCAGCAGGCAAGTGTCACGGCGCCGAACAATAGCGACACCAGGAACTTGTTGCCACTATAGTTGCTGAAGCCGAAAGGTTGTAGCAGGAAGAGAATGAGAAACACGATGGCGCTATAGAGAGCACAGTCCCTGAGCCGGCGGCTGTCTTTTGGAAACGGATATTTGCGAGTTAAGAATGACATCGTTGTTCTATTTTTAGGTCCAAAAGTCCACTTCCCACCCCTTTTTAGTTGTCGTAAGCATACACCAGTCCATATTTCTCGTGGAGCCGGCGGAGGGAGCCGTCGTCCTTCATCTTGGAAATGATGACGTTGACATAAAGCAGCAGGTCCTCCTGCCCCTTGCGCATGAGGATGCCGATTTCACCGTTCGTGAAGGGGGCGTTCAGCAGGGGTGCGGCCAGGCGCTCGTCGTTCTGCACATACCACGGTGCCTCGGTGATTTCGGTAATCATCACGTCGGCCTCTCCCAGGGCCACTTTCTCAGGAATTTCCTCATTCTTCGGATGCACGCTGATGGTGGCGTGCGTGAGGTTCTCGCGGGCAAATTTCTCGTTGAGCCCGCCGGGGTTGACCATTACGCGCACCTCCGGCTTGTCGATGTCGGCCAGCGAGCGGAACCGGCCGGTGTCCTCGGCCCGGCACAGGATGGTCTTGCCGTTGGCCAGGTAGCCCTCGCTCATGAGCATGGTCTCGCGCCGCGCATCGGTGATGGTGATGCCGCCGATGGCCAGGTCGAAGGTCTGCGGCGTGGCCTGCACGTCGTTGGTCAGCGTGGGCCACGAGGTGCCCACGAACTCTATGCCCACGCCCATTCGCTCGGCAATGGTCTGCGCCAGTTCAATGCCGAAGCCCCAGTAGGTGCCGTCGGCCTCGCGATACGACAACGGACGGTAGTCGCCGGTGGTTCCCACCAACAGCTTGCCCCGTTGCGCTATGCGGTCGAGGGTGGGCAGAGATATTTCTATCGTTTTGTCGTCTTCGTTCAGCGTACACGAGGTGAACGTGCCGGCACAGGCACACAACAGGAATGCCGTCAGCACGACGGCAAGCCAGGGGACCGGGCACCGGCGGCGAATGGCCGGAAACAGGGCGGAAAAGTGGAGTCTTTTCATAAATCGTTTCGGTTTCTTGTTTTGTCCGCAGGCATTGGCATGTTCCCGATGGTGCGGAGCCTGAAAACATTATGGGCGCAAAGTTACGCTATTTTTTTGAAATATCAACGCATTGCCCTACTTATTTGCCAAAATACGGAGGGATGGTGTTCTTGTCAATCGTAAAGCTCTTGAAAAAGCGGATAATTTCACAGGTAGAAATCGGTAAAAAATCTTGACAAAACCGGCGGTTTTTGCGCGTTTTTGTAAACGGTTGTATATCAACGACTTGTAAATCGGCCGGAGTTTGGCGGCAAATTGCAGCCCTCAATTTGCCAATTCTCTTGCCTCAAAGTGCCAAATCTCTCCCCTCGATTTGCCGTCAAACCATTCGGGGCAAATCAATTTCTTTGAAAAAAATTGACAAGTTGAGTGGAAACAAAAAGGCGCCGGCTCCTACGTCCCGGCCAATCGTCGGGAACTGCGCAGGAGTCGGCGCCTTCGAGCGTCGTAATGATAGCGGGTTTCAGGGCTTAAGCGTCGGCCATCCGTCTGATGTCCAGCGGATGGGCTGCTGGATGAGCACCGAGGCCCCGTCCTGTGCCACGCTATATCCGTGGCAGATGAAGATGTCCTCGCCGTTCAGGTGGTAGGCGGCGCAATGGCCAGCGGCCTCGTAGGTGGTTTTGTCGCCTTCGAGGAAGAGGTCGCCCCCGCCGTGTCGCATGTCGTTTCCACGGCTGTCGAGATAAGGCCCGTCAACGGTCTTGCTCCGCCCCACGGCCACGCGATAGTTGCTCTTTGAGCCCTGGCAACAATAGTCCCACGACACGAAGAGGTAGTACCATCCGCCGTGCTTGAAGATGAACGGCGCCTCGATGGCGTTGGGACCGGCGTGGTCGGAGGTGGGATTTTTCGGCGGGTTGGGGTTGATGGGGAGCGCGGCCTTGCTCTTGTCGCTGCCCAGGTTGTAGCGGCGTGCGATGGTCTGGGGCCTGGCTCCGCGGGCCACGTGCATGGTTGTGTCGAGGCGCACCAGCTGAATGCCGTCCCAGAAGGAACCCCATACGAGCCAGGGGGTGTCGTTGTCGTCGATGACGAAGTTGGGGTCGATGGCGTTCCAGTTGTCGCGGTTCTCGCGCGAGGTCACTATGCAGCCTTGGTCGTCCCAAATCGGTGTGGCCAGCCGCCGTGTGGAAAGCAGGCCGATGGCTGAGCCGTTGCGCCCGAAGGTTGAGCAGCTGTAGGCCATCCACCAGCGTCCGTGCCAATGGATGATGTCGGGCGCCCATACGTGTTGCCGGAAGCCGGGCACCGAGTCGTGGGCCCATTGCGGGATGACGGTCATGACGGGTTCGGGCATCACGGTCCATGTCTTGCGGTCCTTGGACGTCATTTGCTGGATGCCCATTCCCGTGGAGAAGATGTAATAGGTGCTGTCTTCAAAGGCCATGACGGGGTCGTGGACCATGGGCGTAGGCGTGGTGAAGGCCATTCGCCGGAATTGCCGGGGCTGACCCAGTGCCGCCACGGCGGCAAGGAGGGCAAGCAGCGTGATGGAAGTTTTTTTCATGATTTGGGAAAATTATGGGGGTGCGGTTCTACTTCTTTTTTCCCCAATAGGTCTTCGAGCCGTTGATGCCGGCATAGACGATGGTGGCGTGGCGCGGAGTGGCCTCCCAGTCGCATTCGCGTTGCAGGAGCAGTTCTACGCCGTTGGCCGTCAGCGTGTTGGTCTCCGCGTTGAAGAACCACTGTCCGCCCTTCCATGGGCCGGAGGTTATCTTGTGGTCGGCGCCGAACACCATGTCGGTGGACGCTTTCTGCTCGCCATATTTATAGGAGAGGTCGATGTGCTCCCATGTGCCAACGATTTCCTCCTCGGTGATGGGCACCTGGGGCACGGCACCGTAGCGCTCGGGCATCACGACCGGCCAGCCGGTAGATGTCCAGCGGATGCTTCGCACATGTCCCAGCATGACGGCGTTGGGCGCATTGCCGCCTGCCGTGGTGGGGAAGCGGCCTTGCGAGGCATAGAACCAGTTGCCGTTGTCATCGCTGAAGACGGCGCAATGGGAGATGCCCACCCAGCCGTAGCCGGTGCTGAACTTATAGGGATGTGTGACGATGGGCAGGGCGTCGCCGCCGTTGTCCGACACGTTGACACCGCTGATGTTTTGGTAAGGTCCGTCAACGTTCTTCGAGCGCACCACGCGGGTGTTATAGGGCACGTCGAGGGCGTCGTAGGCCAGGAAGAGGTAGTAATAACCGTCGCGATAGATGACCTCGGGGGCCTCGGAACCCTGCCAGCGGTCGCCCACCTTGCGGGTGTAGATGCGCTTGCCGTAGGCCTCGGCATTGGCGCTGCCCCACGGGTTGCCAAGCTCCTTCATGGGCTTGCCGGTCTCGGGGTTGATTTGCACGATGGGGAAGCCGCTGTGCCATGAGCCGTAGGCCAGCCAGTGCTCGCCGTTGGGCGTGATGATGTATGAGGGGTCGATGGCGTTCCACTTGTAGTAGCACTGTTGCCAATAGGCACCGTTGTCTGACGTTACCGTGGTCTTGTAGTTCAGGTCCTTGTCGGAGTAGTTGGTGATGACGTAGCCCTTGTCCTCCCAGCTGTTGACATTGGCGGGGTTGGAGGTTTCCATCAGTCCGATGAATGCGCGCTCGCCCCAGGAGTAAGCGCCGTTGATGGTTCCGTCGATGGTGATGACGTAGTACATGCGGTAGAGGCCGTTCCTGACCTTGCGGGCACAAGGAGCCCAGAAGCCGCACTTGTTGAAGTCGGCGGTGGAGGCGCCCAGGCCCATGGCGGCACGAATCTCGTTGAGCTTCGTCTTCACCCATGAGGGCAGCGATTGCATGGTTGCGCCGAGGTATTCCCAGTCAACAAGGTTCTTCGAGCGGCGGCAATGGAAATGTCCGTGGCCGGAATGGGGGTTGCCGAAACCGGCATCGGTGCAATACATGTAGTAATAGCCGTCCTCGGCAAGCATCACCGAGGGGTCGTGAACGTTGGCCAGGTTCCACCTGTTGCGGTTGGCCCATGTGCTGATGTTGCGGTAGTCGTCGGCATAATCGGGTGCCACATAGCTGGCCAGGGGGTCTGAGGGCGCTCCGGCCTCGGTGGTGAACTGTGCCGACGTGGAGTAATAGGTCTTGCCGCCACTTTCGGCAAAGCCGCGGATGTGGTAAGTGGTGCCGGCAGAGAGGCCGCTGATGGTGACATTCATGTCGCTGGTGGCCGAAGTGACGGTCTTGTCGGCAGTGGTCGGTTCCTGGGATGTGGAATAGCAGAATCCCATTTTCGTGACACCGGTGGTCGGCGACACCGTGGCCTTGGCAACGGCCGAGGACGTGGTGATGTCGGAAACGACGGGCTCCGACACGGTGATGGTCTGTGTGGGCGTCGGTGTGGGCGATGGCGACGGCTCGGGGTCATCGCTTCCGCCGCACGACGTAAAGGTCGCTACGGCTGCCACAAACGAGCAGAAAAGGAAGAATAGATTTTTGCGGTTCATCATAATAGAAAATAAAAAAACGGGGGCGGGCTTCGCAAAAGTCCGCCCCCGCGCAATGAAAATGTTACGGGGAATTATTCAAAAATCAAGTGGCCGCCTTCAACGGTGAAGCGGAAATAGAGGTCGTTGGCATCGATGGGGCTGAGGCCCATGTAGCTCTGGTTGTAGGTGACGCCGTCGGAGCCTTCCACCACAGCCTTGACATCGGCGGAGCCGTTGCCGTGGTTGACAACCGAAACGGTTACCATGGCCTCGTCCATGGACTTGAGCCAAGCAGCCCAGTCGGAGGGTGCGCCCATCGGCGTGCAGGTGGCGTAGCTGTCGCCCCAACCGTAGTTGTCGGCGCGGAGCACGGCATACTCGCTGTTGTCCTGACGGGTGAGCACCACGAGGTAGTTGTTCCAGTTGTTGGCACCGTTGGTGAAGTTCTTGAAGCGCATGGAGCAGGTGTGGCCGGCGGGCACCTTGATCATTTCGGAGTGGGCGGCCCACCATCCGGTGGTGTTGTCCTCTTCGCCGAGCACGTCGTCGAACTCGAGGTGGCAACCGTCAACGGTGTAGTGGAAATAGAAGTCGTCGGGATCGACGGTGTTGATGCCGTTGTACTCCTGGGTGTAGGTGACGCCGTCGGTGCCGTTCATGACAGCCTTGACGTCGGCGGTGCCGTCGCCGTTGTTGGTGACATAGACTTTCACCTTGGCACCGTCCATGGCCCTGAGCCAAGTGCCCCAGTCGGCTTGTCCGCCGCTCGGTGTGCAGGCGGCGTAGCCGTCGCCCCAACCGTAGTTGTCGGCGCGTACCACGGCATATTCGGTGTCGTCGGCCTTGGTGAGCACCACTACGAAGTTGTTCCAGTTGTTGGCACCGCTGGTGTAGTTGGTGAAGCTGGTAACGAAGGTTTCGTTGGGCATAACCCTGATTTTCTCGGAATGTGCGCCCCACCAACCTGTGGAGTTGTCGGCGTTGCCCACGCAAGTGTACATCTTATCGACAACCTCGAAAGATGCTGTTGCGATGACGGGGTTGCAGTTCTCGCCCTTGTAGCTCTTGTTATAGACGGCCACGAGGGTCTTTGTGCCCAGCTGGTCCATGTTGGGGATGGCCTGGAAGGTGAGGTCGCTGGCCGGAACGTTCTTTGTGACAGCCTGCTCAAACTCTACGGTGGCGGTGACATTGGCAGTGGCGGTGGCCAGGTCGGTGCCTTGGAGCACCTTGCGGGGCACGCCGTTGAGTGTCATCGACAACGGCAACTTGTCTTCGGCAGAAGTGAAGCCGCCGATGGGCTCGATGGTGGAACCGAGGAAGTTGATGTAGGAGCCTTCGGGAACCATGAACGCACGGATGGTGGTGTTGGAGGCGTCGGCATTGATGTTGACCAGGGGCGACTTCTGCGTGTAGGTCTTGGTGACCTTGCCATTGGTCATTTTTACAAACAGGCCGCCGTCGGTGCGGTCGATGGTGAGCGTCACCTTGCCGCCGAGCTTGTCAACGCCGGCGTCGGTGTCGGTGTCGAATGTGAGCGTGCTTTCAACGAGGCTGCGGTCGATAAAGTCGCCCCACTCAGAGTTGCCGCTGGGCTGGTTGTCGTAGCGGATGGCACCATACTCCCTGTAGTTGGCGGCTCCGCGGTCTTCGTCGTTGGTGATGATGAGGGCGAAGTTCTTGTAAGTGTTTGTGGCATTGGGGTTGATGTTCAGGTTGAACACGGCATGCCATACACCATTTTCGGGAATCTGGTAATACTTGGTGAAAACAGCCCACCAGCCGGAGGAGTAGTCGGTGGCACCGATGGTGTACACGTCCTCTTCCAGACCTTCAATCACTTCATCGCCGCCCTGGCTCTTGTTTTTGGCAATGGAGTCTGCCTTGGAAGAAAGCCAGTCGGGAGAGTCAATATTGTAAAGGTCGCCGCCTTCACAGCTCGTCAGTGTGACCACACCGAGAGCTATAGCACAGAAAGCGGTTGCTATTTTATTGAGGTATTTCATGTGATTTACAATTAAAAGATACTGTTTACGTTTTATTTGCTTAAATCAACCACGGGATGAATAGTCCAGCCGTTGGCCGAGAAATAGTCGGCGTTGCTGGTGCTGTTGTTGGCCGAGTTGCCCGAAAGGTTGGGGTTGTCGTTCAGTGTTCCCTGGTAGATGGGCAGGAATTCGTGTCCCTGAATCCAGGTGTCGAACGAGCTCTTCAGCTCTGTGTCGCCAGCGGCGATGTCGGCGTAGTTGACGGTTTCCTTGACGCGCGACCGGTCGGTGGTGCGGCGGAAGGTGCCGTGCTGCTTCAGCTGGTTCAGGCGGTCGTTGCTATAGAAGAATCCCCAGCGGATGAGGTCGAAGCCTCTGCCAAATTCGCAACCGAACTCCTTCGGACGCTCCACGTTGGCAATCTGCTCAAAGAGCTTGTCCTTGGAACCGAAGTCGGCGAGCTTGAGGTTGGCAAGTCCGGCACGGCTGCGCACCTGGTTGATCCAGTCGATGGCCTGCTGTGTGGGGCCGTTGACTTCGTTCTCGCACTCTGCGGCACGCAGGAGCACGTCGGAATAGCGCATCATGCGGAGGTTGATGCCGCAATGCAGGCCGGTCACCACCTTGTCGTACATGCCTGTGCGGAGGTTGGTGTTTTTGGCAATGGGCAGGCCGCCGTTGTTGTTGTTGGTCACCATCGGGGCGTCGGCGGTCAGCGGCAGGGTGTAGCACACGTTGCCATACTCGAAGCCGTCCCAGTCGCTTTCGTAGGTGCCGATGGTCCAGTAGAGGCGCGGGTCGAGCTTTCCGCTCGTGGTACGCTCCTGCTTGAAGAGGTCGTAGAGCCAGGGCGAGGCCGAGAGGTCGGCCCATCCGCCGCAGTCGCCGGGGCCGAAGTTGCTCTCTACGGCGTGGCCCTGCGTGGCGTTGGCACTGGTGTTGACGGGTGTCCACTCGTCATCGGTGCCCTGTGAGCCGAAGTCGAGGTACTGTACTTCAAAGAGGCTCTCGTCGTTGTTCTCGTAGGCAGGGCCTTCGCGGAAGTTGTCGCCATAGTTGGCCATCAGCTTGTAGGTGCCGTATTGTCCGCCAATGATGGCCTTCAGCACGGTGAGGGCTTCATTATACTTGTGGCGCATCATCAGTGCACGGGCGTAGTAACCGGCGGCGGCACCGCTGGTGGCACGGCCTTTTGACCATTCGCCACCGGCATCGCGGCTGGGAAGCAGGGTCATGGCCTCGGAAAAGTCTTTCTCCACCTGATCCCACACCTCGTCATAGGTGCTGTTGGTGCCATAAAGGCCGTCGAGCGTGGAATAAGTGTTGTAGTCGGTAATCAAGATGGGGTTCTGATAATAACCGGCAAGGTTGTAGTAGCCCAGGCCTCTGAGAAAGAGCATCTGCCCCTTGATGTGCTTCATCTGCTCAGAAAGAACGCTGTTGTCCTCGCCGCAGCGCGACAAGGTGAAGTTGCAGACGTTGATGGTGTAGTACCAGTCGCGCCACGACCACTGGCCAATCTCGTCGGTGATGGGTTCGTCAAGGTCGTCGAAGGGCATGTACCACACCTGCGAGGAGTTCCATACTTCGTCGCCGCGGCATACGTCGATCGTGTAACCCACACGGGCGTAGGTGCCTTCCATTCGGATGTGGTTGTAGGCTGCAATCACGTTCTCCTCCAAATCTTCGGCGGAGAAACCGTATGTCCCTGTGGTCTGCTGGTTGGGATTGGTCAGTTCCAGCTTGTCCTCGCACGAGGTCAGCGTGCCAAGGCCCAGCAAAAGGGCGAAGGATAATTTATATAGTTTCATGATAATCAATATTTTATATCTTAGAAAGTGAAGTTAATACCTGCCATAAAGCTGCGTGCGCTCGGATAAGAGCAGTAGTTGTAGCCCGGAGTGAAGGTTCCGCCGGCGTAGTCCACGTTGTAGCCTTTGTAGCCGGTGAAGGTATGGAGGTTCTGGGCCGACACATAGAGACGGACACCGCTGACATAGTTGGCAAACCACTTGTTGGGCAGGTTGCAGCCCAGTTCCACGTTGGCAATCTTCCAGTAAGCGGCGTTCTGTATCATGCGGCTGCTGAACAGGTCGTTCCAGGCCAGCGAGGCGTTGTTGGCAAGATAGGTGCGGGGAACGCTGCTGATGTAGGTGCTGCCGTCCCACTGGTTGGCGCCGAGCACTGCAACGTCCTTGTTGCCATAGCCATAGCTGGAGTTGATGGCGTTGTAGATGTGGTCTGACACATGATAGTTGAGTGCGCCGAAGGTGGAAATGCTCAGGTCGAAGATCTTGTATTCCAGGTGTGCGCTCAGACCGAAGTTGATCTTGGCCAGGCCGCTGCCCAGCACCACTTGGTCGTCGCCGTTCACCACGCCGTCGCCGTTCATGTCCTTGTAGAGGCAGTCGCCAACGTTGGCGCCGTCCTGCAAGGCCACGGCATTGTGGGCGTCGAGTTCTTCCTGAGTGCGGGCAATGCCTTCATACACCCATCCGTAGAACTGTCCCACTTCCTGGCCTACATAGGTGGCATAGGCGCCGGAGATGTGCTTCTCGGTACCGAAGCCCAGCGAGGTCACCTTGTTGTTCAGGGTGCTCAGGTTGGCGCTGATCTGATGCTTCAAGGCATGGTCGCTGTTGCGGTAAGTGAGCGAGAACTCCAGACCGCTGTTGTCCATCGAAGCGGCGTTCATCGTGACGCTTGTGTTGGCAACACCGGCACTGGCGGGCACAGGCACGCCGTAAAGCAGGTCAACCGACTCGTTCTTGTACCATTCGGCAGTGAACTCGATGCGGTTGTTCAGCAAGGCAAGGTCAATACCGACGTTGGAAGTCTTCTTCTTTTCCCATGCAATGTTTTCGTTGACGTAGGTGGAAACGGCAGAACCGGTGACGGGCTGGTTGCCGAAGCTGTAGGTCATGTTGTTGCGCATCATCGTGGCCTGGTAGGCGTATTCGCCTATGTTTTCGTTACCCAGTTCACCATAGCTGGCCCTTACCTTGAACATATTAATAAGGTTATGGTCGAAGGGGAAGAACTTTTCCTTGTCGAAGCGCCAACCCAGCGACACCGAGGGGAATGTTCCCCAGCGGATGTTCTTCGTCAGGCGCGAGCTGCCGTCACGACGAATCACTGCCGAGAGGAGATATTTGCCGTCGTAGTCGTAAATCAGACGTCCGATGTAGGAGGCCAGGGCATGCTTGAACTCGGAGGACTCGGCCGTGCGGTCGTTGGCATTTTGCAGCTGCAGGAAGTAGGGCTCCGAGAAGTTGATGCCCGTGCCGGTCAAATTAGCCCAGTTCTCCTCTTCGTAGGTCTGGCCGGCCACGATGTTCACATGGTGCAGGCCGAAGGTGCCGTCGTAGGTCAGCGTGTTCTCTATCAGGGCATCGGTAATTTTGCGATGACCCTTGGTAAGGCGCTCGTTTTCCTTGGCCAGATAGACGCGGTTGCTCTGAATCCATGCGGGAATCCAAGTCTTGTCGTTGCAGTGGGTGGCACTGTACGACAGGTTGATTTTGTAGCCGAGCTTGTGGTTCTTGCTCTTGATGCCAACCATCTCCAGCAGGTCCACGTCTGCCGATGCACTGCCCACGAAGCGGTCAACCAGCGTGTTGCGGGTCAGCATGTTGTTGATGAGCAGGGGGTTCGAGGCCGAGATGTCGCCGTGGATGGTGTCGTAGTAAACGCCATAGCCGAAAGCGTCGTAGCGCCAGCTGCTGGCCGAGCCCACCATGTCGTCGAGCACCCAAGTCGAATCGTCGTAGGCCTTGATGGTGGGCTGCATGGTCAACACGCCAAGCAGCACATTGGGCAGGTTGCCATAAAGGCCCTGCACATACTCGTTGGCATTCGAAATGGAGGTGTTGTCCTGGTCGGAGTGCGAATACACGAGGCTGGTGCGGAACTTGATGAACTTGGTGTCCATGGTGTTGTTCACGCGGGCTGTGTAGCGCTTGTAGTTGGGTCCGGCACCTTCCAGCGTTCCTTTCTGGTTGTAGAAGTCAAGACCTATATTATATGTATTGTTGGCACCGCCGCCGCTCAGGTTCACGTTGTGGTTCTGACGGATGCCCGTCTTGAACACCTCGTCAAACCAGTCGGTATTGGTGTCGTCCTGGAAGGCGTAGCCCTCGGCAGTAGGCCTGTAGCCGCCGGGAAGCGGGGTGCCCGAGTTGGCAGCGGCCACTCCAAGATAGTTGGTGTATTGGGGGGCGTCCATCACGTCGTAAACGCTTTTCGAAATCTTGTCGATGCCGAAATAGCCCTTGTAGTCAACCTTCAGCGGCTGGTCTTTCTTACCTCCCTTGGTGGTGATAATCACCACGCCGTTGGCGGCACGTGAACCGTAGATGGCGCCTGCCGAAGCGTCTTTCAGCACTTGGATGGTTTCAATGTCGTTAGGCGAGAAGTCGCGGATGGTGGTGCCCATGGGCACGCCGTCGATGACGTACAGCGGGGCTGTGCTGCCGAAGGAGCCGATACCGCGGATGCGCACCGAGGGGTCGGCACCGGGCTGGCCGTCGGACGTAATCTGCACGCCGGCAACCTTACCTTCAAGCATCGAGGAAATGTTGGAGTGGGACACGCGCTTCAGTTCTTCGGCGTCCACAATGCTGACGGCACCCGTCAGGTCGGCCTTCTTCTGGGTACCGTAACCGATGACGACCACCTGGTCGAGCACTTGGCTGTCGGACTCCAACTGAATTTGTCCAAGGTCAGAGCGGCCGCGAACGGCAAACTCTCGGTCCTTGTAACCAACGTAACTCACCACGAGAGTGGCATCAGAAGGAGCTCTTAGCTCAAAGTTACCGTCGTAGTCGGTGATGGCTCCGATCTGGGAACCTTTCACCTTGACAGTAGCACCAATGAGCGCTTCCCCCTCCTGGTCAATAACCTGACCTTTGACCGTAATGGTCTGCTGGGTCACTGATGCCGTCGCTTGAACCGGGAAAGCCGTCAGGCCACCCAGCGTTCCTAAAGACAGCATCACAGAGAATAATACTTGTTTTCTCATTGATAATGGTTTTTAGTTTTTTTTAAATATTAGTAGAATTAGTAAAATTTTTGGCAAAGATAATAAAATAATGGTGGATGGAGGGTGGACAAAACGATTTATTAGGTGGACAAAACGGTTTAAGTGCCTTTCAGCGCGTTTTTTCACCTCTTGACGTATGTCAACCTTTCTCCGAGGTGCCATAGGCGCTCGGACTCATGCCGAACATCTTGGTAAAGCAGCGGGTGAAATATTTCGGGTCGTTGAAGCCCACGGCAAATGCAACCTCGGTGATGTTGCGTGTGCCCGTCTTGTCGGAGAGCAGCTCCTTGGCCATGTTCAGGCGGTAGTTGCGTATGAACTGTCCAACGGGCAGCCCGGCCTCGGCATTGAGGTGCTTGCTAGCCACGCTGCGGCTCATGCCCAGGGCGTCGCAGAACTCCTGCACGCCGAAATCGGAGTCGCTGTAGTTTTGCTCCAAGATTTCCATCACACGTTCCATCAGCGGACGTGTGGTTTTCATTATTTCCTCCTTGTCGGCCTCCACGCTCTTGGTGACGCTCTGCTGATAGCGCTCCTGGTTGCCGAGGATGTTGCTGATGCTTTGTTGCAGCTGCTTGGGGTTCTTCGATTCTGCCAGCACCTTCCGTATGGGGCTCAGCAACTGTTCTGCCTCGCGGCGTTTCAGTTCCACCTCCCACCTTTTATATATATATATGGCCAACCCGATGACGAAAAGCAACATCAGCAGGCGGAACCACCAACTGTTCCAGAAGTGGGGCTTCACCACGATTTCTATCGAAACGGTGTCTTCCTCGGCCGACGAGAACGCCGAGCGGTATTTCACCTCAAAGGTGTAGTTGCCCACCGGCAGCACGCTGTACCTCACCGAGTGCTCTCCGGGTTTCAGCCGAGTCCATTCGTTGTCGAAGCCTTTCATGCGGTAGCTGAAAGTTCCCTGCGACTCGTTGCCGTAGTTGAGTGCCGAGAAATCTATGGTGAACGAGCGGTTGCCCTCGCTGAGCGTAATGCGCCGTGCGATGGAGATGTCTTCGTCCAGATAGTCGCTTCCGGCCACAATGTCCTGGTTGTCAACCATCAGGCGTGTCAGCGTAAGGTTGCCGTGGAAAGTGGCGTCGAGATTTTCGCCGAACACCTCTATCAGGCCGGCCTCGCTGCCAAGGTAAATCGTCCCCGAGGGCGCTATGGCGGCCGAATTCCAGTAGAACTGGGCACTGGCCAGACCGTCGGCCTCCGAGTAGTTGGTAAATGTTTTCAGGTGGGGGTCATACACCGAAAGGCCGTTTTGCGTCGTTATCCAGAGCCTGCCGTTCTGGTCCTCCACAATGCCTTTCACGGCGTTGTTCACCAGTCCGTCTTCCTGTGTGAGCACGTCGAAGTGCTCCTTGCCGTGCTTGTCAACAATGCGGTGGTAGAGGCCATAGCCGTTGCTGCCCAGCCACAGCGTGCCGTCGCGCGTTTCGCAGAAAGAGGAAATCTTGTCGTAGATACGCGAGCCGGGGTTGTTCAGCTTGTATCTCAGGCTTCGGTAGCTGAACTGCCCGTTTTTACGCGATTTCAGGTCAATGGCAATAACGCCTTGCAGGCAGCCCATCCAGAGCACGCCCTTCCGGTCCACCAATGCCCCTATGCAGCCGCGCACCAGCTGGCAGCTGTCGAAGGGCTCGGTGAGTTTTCTTGATTTCAGGTCGTAGAGGAACACTCCGTCGTTGCTTCCTATCCACAGCCCGTCGTTATAGCTGTCGTAGGCCAGTGCGCCGATGAAGTTGGTCAGCCGTGCCTGCTCTTCCGTCATGGCCACCGGCCTTACGGTTCTTGTGGCCAGGTCCACCACGTTCAGCCCGCCGCCCCAGGTGCCGGTCCACAGGTTCCCCTGCCTGTCGGCCACCAGTGCCGAAACGCTGTTGTGCGAAAGGAAGGAGTTGGCGCTTGTATAGTGGGTGAAGTCCTGCTGCCCCGGCTCTTTCCGGTTCAAGCCGCCTTCCACCGTGCCTGCCCAAATTGTGCCGTCGGGTTCTATATACATGGCATTCACAGGGTTGGGCGAAATGGATGTCGGCAAAGGGCCGTGTACAAAGTTTTGCAACAGCAGTTGTCGGGGCACCAACTGTGCTATGCCGCCCGACTCCGTTCCCACCCATATCAAGCCCTTGCCCAAGGTTATGCAATGTACGAAGTCGCTGTTCAGTGGCTGACGGCTGGCCGTATTCCAGGCCGTGAAGCTGTCGGTGGCATCGTCGTAAATGTTGACACCGCTGAGCGAGCCCACCAGCAGGCGGTTGTCGGGCATCAGGGCAAGGCTCGACAGGAAGTCGTGCGACAATTCCCCCGCGCTGCCCGTCGTATGGCGGTATCGGTCCAGGTGCTGGTGGTATGGGTTGTATCTGAACAGGCCGTGGTTGGTGCTTATCCACACCTCGTTGCCGCGGCCCATCATGTCGGTGACATACAGTCCGTTGAGCTCCCTGAGCAGCGGCGAGATTTCCTCGCGCACCAGCACGCCGTTTTTTTCCACCATGCGGAACAGTCCGCCGTCGATGCCTATCCAGGGCTTGCCGTTGCCCTCTACGTCGCGAATGTTCACGTCGGGCGTGTTTCCGCGGTAGCTGTATGAGCAAATTTTCTCCAGCTTGCCTTTGTCGTTGAAAGTCAGCTGGTTCACGTTGGTGAATGTGATGAGCCAGATATGTCCGAGGGCGTCGCAATAGGTTTTCGTACATGGCTCTTGCAGGAGCTTCAACAGTGACTTGGGCAGTTGGTCTTGCGACATGCCGGCCATCGTTTTCAGGTCTATGATGTCCGTGCCCTCGTCGAAAGCCACCCACAGCCGTTTGAAGCGGTCTTCGGCAATGCTCTTGCATGAGTTGCTGCCCAGGCGCAACTTCGGCGAGGTCATGCCGTAGCCGTCGTAGCGCACCAGTCCGCCGCCGTAGGTGGCCACCCACAAGAAGCCGTTGGAATCCACGAAGACGCTGCTGATGTTATTGTGCGGCAATCCGCTTTTCAGGTCGAGAAACGACACATTATACCGCTCTGTCAGCATGGCCTGTTGAGCCATTCCGACACCAGCCCATAGCAGGGCCCAAAGCAGCAGGAGTGCCCGCTTTATTCGTGTTCTTTCTCTCATTTGCAGGGCAAAGATACTGTTTTTTGGCGACACCGCCAAGAAAACGCCCTTTTTTCGTTTGCGGGGGCCTTCCAAGGAACTCCTCGGCTCTCCTAGGTTCTCCTAGGATTTCCTAGGTCTTCCTAGGACTTCCTAAGATTTCACTCAAGAAAAACCAGGCGGTTGTAGTTGAACCGGGAAAGCGGCGATTTCTCGTCGTCGAGCTCTTTCATCAGCCAGGGTGTTGCCTCCAGGCCGTGGCGCTCGATGCAGTCTTTCAGCCGCCGCGTCCATTTCCCCATCACCGCGTCGATTTCCTCCTTGGTGGCCTCGATGCCGTAGTCGGCGGCCTCCTGCAGTTCCGAGATAATCATCCCCGAGAACAGCCCGTGAAGGCCGTAGCGCCTGGCAAACTTGTCGGCGTGGCACCAGATGCCGATGCACGTCTTCTCGCGGAGGAACTGCACATGGCGGTCGGTTATCAGAAAGCGGTTGTAGCGGCCGTCTCGCCCCGGTGTGGAAAACAGGCCGTATTCGTTTCCGTGGCCGAGCATCATCACCGTGCCGGCGCTGCGGATGGCACGTTGCACGGCGCCGTTAGTGCTCGTTTCGGTGATGATGCACACCACGTCCTCCCGCTGTTCATAGAGCAGCGAGAGAACCTGCGTCGTGGGGTCGGTGGCATGCACTACGGTCATGGTGTTAAATGTTCAGGCGAATGAGCACTCCGTTTTGTCAAGATTTTTCATGGTTTTTTGCTTTCCCCAAGAACTATGACGGCAAATTCCGGGGAGAGATTTGGCAGTTTGAGGGGAGAGATTTGCCAATTCTCTCCCCGAAAATTGCGGTCAAGCCATAGGTGTTTTGCAAGCCTGTGATTTTCAACAAGTTACAAAACGCTCGAAAAGAGGCGATTTTGTCAATATTTTTTACCAAATTTACCCTATGTCGCTATCCACCGAAAAGTGATGAAAACAGGGCATGGGTCTTGTACATTTGAAACGTCTATTTGAATAAAATCATCCCCTTCTTTTCAGCACCACAATCTCTGCGTCGGCGCCGTCCTTGCCGTATTCGCTCACAAGGATGTAGCGTTCGTCGCAGGCAATGCCGAAACACCGGCAGTTGCCGCCCTCCTTTTCCACTTGGTTGCCCCAGTAGCTGGCGTTGTCGTCAAGGACTTTCACGCTGTTGCCGTTGAGGTGGTACTCCATATTGACAAACGAGCCCTGCAACACGAAGAGGTTGTCGATGCGCGGCATGCCGCTGATGGCCAGGGCGTTGACTTCGTCTATGAGCTGTTGTTTCAGGGGCGACGTGGCATGGGGAAGCTCGTCGGCGGGCAGCTGCCAACGCTTGAGGCTGGGGTAAAACTGGCGGAGAACGGCCTTGTACTCCTCGCGGCTGAGGTTTTGGCCGGTGTTTTTGTTGTATTCGTCAACAAATTGTGAGCAGAAATCCACCATTTCCTCCATGGTGAAGTCGCCCGTGAAAGCGCCGTCTTTATAGCAATAGATGCAGTATTCCTGGTTCTTGCTGCCGTCGGCCTCTGTTCCTAAAATCTCCTCGGTGAGCGGCATGCCGCAACTTTGACAAAATTTCATTTCATTTTCCATCGTAATTGATTTTTTTGTTATAAATTTGCAACTGCAAAGATACATATTTCCCGCCAAACCAGCAAATATCTGGGATATTCAGTCCTTTTTTGGGATGAATGGCAGGAAAATAGGAAGCCCTGGGCTCTCCAAGGAAACCCTAGGACCACCTAGGAACTCCTAGGCTCTCCTAGGAACTCCTAGGAAAACCTAGGCCCTCATAGGAAAACCTAAACCCCTCAATTAAAAAAACAATAAAGATTTTATGAAAAAATTGCTTCTCTTTTTCACCCTGCTGTGCCTGATGGTTTCAGAGGCCGGCGCGCAGGCCTACCGGCAGGCCAGCGACATCAGCTATACCCGCAAGACGGACAGCTATGCCCGTGAGCGGTTGAAACTCGACGTGTATTATCCCGAAAACAAGGCGGGATGCCCCGTCATCGTGTGGTTCCACGGCGGCGGACTGGAGGCCGGCAACAAGGAAATTCCGGCCAGCCTGAAGGAGAAAGGCCTCGTGGTGGTGGGCGTAAACTATCGCCTGCTGCCCAAGGTGACCGTTCGCGAAACGCTCGACGATGCCGCGGAAGCCGTGGCATGGGTGTTCCGAAACATTGCCCGCTATGGCGGCGACCCTGCCAAAATAGTGGTCACGGGGCACTCCGCCGGAGGTTATATCTCAATGTTGCTCTGCCTGAACAAGGCATGGCTGGCGGCCTATGGCACTGATGCCGACAGCGTTATGATGTATGTGCCGTTCAGCGGCCAGGCCGTCACCCACTATAACGTGCGGAAGATGCAGGGCATTCCGCCGTTGCAGGCCACCATCGACGAGTATGCCCCCATCTTCTGGGTGCGCGGCGACTGCCCGCCCCTGGTACTCATTTGCGGCGACAGGGAGCAGGAACTCTACGGGCGCTATGACGAAAACCAGTATCTCGCGCGGATGATGAAGCTGGCCGGCCACAAGCAGACATACCTCTACGAGCTCGACGGACACGACCACGGCGCCATGGTAGGCCCCAGCTTCCACATCCTTGAGTCCCATTTGAAAAAGATGCTTGGCAATTGATTGGCAGTTTGGGTGATAGATGGTTTGCAGCTTGAGAGATTGGGGATTGGCTGCCCGTTTTTCAACTTTTCAATATAAATAAACCGCGAGCATCCTTCGGCTTTTGTGCCGGGGATGCTCGCGGTTTTGGTGTTTAATTACGCTTAAGGATTAGGACGGCATCACTTTCCTCTGCGCCGGGAATTGACAACCTTCTTGATGATTGTAGTCCCGTCTTTCTTTTCCTTCATGATGATATTCACGCCTTCGGAAAGGTTTTCCGTCTGCACACCGGCGGCGTTGTAGTAGCGAACGCTCTTCACGTCGTCGTCGTCGGTGTTGCCGTCGATAGCGGTTGGAATGATGGCCTTGATGACGGCTCCGGGCTTCGTGTAGGCATAGTAATAAATGTCATAGTCCCTGGCATTCAAATACATTTCGTGTTGAAGGGTGAATGCCTTGTCCAGGGCATCGTAGTTAAACACGATGGCATAATAAGCACTTGACAAGAAAATAGGACCGCCATTGTACAACCCCATGTACTGTCCGTCGGGAATGGTGAGGGTGTTTCCTTCGAGTGTGCCTTTTGCCCAGGCGTCGGGCAAAATGACAAAGTCGTCGTCGGCAGTGGCCAGTCCCTTGATGTAATAGTCGTTGCCGTCTTTCACCACTTGTACCGTAGTGGCGAAGTCGTTGGTGACGCCTCTGTGGTAAGTCGTGCCTTCATAGCTGTAGGTGGCGGGCCTGATGCCGCTGGGTGGCGTAATCGGTTCCAGTGTCGCGGATAGCGTGAACACGGTCTCGTAGTCGGCGACGCCAGTCCACGCATTGTTATAGTCCCACACCGCACCCAACACGTGGTTCTCACTGCTGCCGTTCAGGCTGATGGTGTTGCCGTCGATGGTGAAAGTGGCCACCGACTTCGAATTGTCCATGGTGCCGACAGACGGGCTGAACGGCGCCGTTGTCCTATCGGGAATGTCCACCCAGGCCAACATCAGGCTGTGATTTTGGTCATAGACGGACAACTTCTGATACAATGGGACGGTAAGGGTGTTGCCCTCTATCCATCCGCGGACATAAAGGTTTTCGTAAAGATTACTGACGAGGTTCGGCAGATAAACGAAGCCGTCGTTACCATAGACAATGGCTAACAAATCATCTTGACTGGTCTTGTCGCATTGGCTGTTGTCAAGAAGCGTATAAGCGCCGCCCGAACGGGTGTAAAGCTTCACTTCACCCTCGGGAGCCTCGGTAATCGGGTTGTTCAATGGCGAATCGTCAGATTGAATGGTGAGGCCAATATAGAAACCATAATAGTTGTATTTGTTTCGTGTAGGAGTCTCTAAGATTGCCATCGTGGAGAGGATGAATGTCTTGGCATAGCTGTTGTAGGTGAACTCTATGTCAGTGACGTTGCTGTCAAGGTCTAAGCCCACCATGTATTCCTTGCCGTTGGAGGTGGTGCCCACATATTGACCGGTGGGGAAGGTGGCTACGTTGCCGTTGATGGTTCCTTTCAACCAGGCGTCGGGAGCATAATATGGAATGCCCTTGATATATACGTCGTTGCCGTCGAAGGCCACCTGGGCGGACCTGCTGACAGAGATGTTGTCTTCCTCGGAAGTATAGAAGTTGCCTACAATCTTCCAGCCGTCCTCTATTTCCACGCCATCGGGAACATTCACCAGTTGGTCGGGGTCTTTGTCGGCGCTGATGGTGGCACCAATCTTCGTCATGGTATAGTAATTTGCCATGTCGCTCCGGTTACTGACATATAATACATTGCTCAGAGTGAAGAGGTCGAGGTGAGGGTTGTAGATGAACTTGACATCTTGGAGGGCATTATCGAGCGTACCCACTAAGTAAATGGGCTTATTGTTATAATAGCCCACAAATTGGCTCCGAGGTATGGTGAGGATGTTGCCGCTGAGCGTTCCCTTAACCCAGGCATAGGGCAAAATTACATTGTCGTTATCGCCGGTGGCCAGCCCCTGAATATAGACATCGTTGCCGTCTTTCACTACGCGCACCGTGGAGGACAATGGGTAATCCTTGTCTGAATGAGTTGTTCCGTTGTAATAATAAATGACAGGAGACAGGTTGGCGGGCGGAGAAATCGGATTGAGATTTGTCTCTGTATAGACACTCCCGTAGATGCCGGTGCCGTACCAAACATCGTAGGATGACCATACGGCGCCCAACACGTGGGTTTGGCTACTGCCGTTCAGGCGGATGGTGTTGCCGTCAATGGTGAAGGTGGCCGTTGTCGTGGAGCGGTCCACGGTGCCTACTGACGTATCCATTGGCGATGAGGTGCCGCTGGGAATATTCACCCAAGCCAAATCAAGATTGTTCCCGGGGTTGTAGTAAATGCTCTGAGGCAACGGGAAGGTTAGCAAGTTGCCTTCTTTTGTGCCACGGATATACATGTTTGTGGGGAAACCAGATATGGGGTTGTACATATAAACGTAACCGTCGTAGCCGTAAACGATGGAGATGTAGCCTTCCTGTTGGCCTAACTCAGCCTGGTGATCATTGTTTAGTTTAAAGACGCTACCAGAGCGCGTGTAGTATTTTGTCACGCCATCGGGAGCTTTGGAAATCAGGCCGACGACTTCCGACCCTCCATAATAAGTTTGGCCGTCGCAGGCTGTGACGGGATAGTTCCAACGGCCTTCAACCTCTTCGGCGTTCACCGCCATGCCATCGGCACCGGCAATCAGCTTGTTGCTGTTGGATGGCACCGTGGTGGAGTTTTCATACAGATAATAGGTTTCGGTGACGGTGCCGCTGGCAGTGCTGCCGTCATTGCTCAGTATGATGGGATGATACTTGCCGCCGCTTGAGGGCGAGAAAGTGCCTTTGAACAGACTTTGGGTGATGGTGAACTCCAAATCATCGCACCAGCCCACCAGTCCGGCGGCAAAGACGTTGAAGCCGCTGATGGTTCCGGCGAAGTAACAGCGGTTCATTGTCAGACGGTCTTTCCCGCCATGGCCAACAATTCCGCCGACATAGCCCACACCCGTGACATCAGTGTACACTCCGCAGCCATAGATGGCACTATTTCCGGTACAAGTTCCCACAAGCCCGGCAGCATGGTAGCCTCGGCCGTTTACGGTGCCTCTGACAATGAGGCCTGAGATGGTGGAGTTGGAAATCTTGCGGAAAGGAGCCGCTATCTGTGCCGAGGCGGAGTTGCCAGACGACGCTTCCGGACCGGTCATGTTTACGGTGAGGGTATGGTATTCACCGTTAAACACACCACTGAAGGGATGATCTGCGTCGCCCACCATGGTCGTCACGCCGCTGACATTATTTACGAGTTTGAAATATTTCCCACTATAGCTGTTCCCATTGTTGACATTGGCCGCGAATTGGTTCCAACTCTCCAGATTATGAATGACATAGGGTTCATTCGCGGTGCCATAACCCTGAATGATGGGGGGCGGATTGGTGGTGAAGTGCATGTAGATGTATTCGCCACCGGCTCCTTTATTGAGGTCGTAGCCGGTTGAGCCGCCATTCACGCCAACGGCACCGGATTGGTTGGCGTTGAAGGAGATACTGGTAACGGCACGCTTGTCGGGGAAAGCATCAGTGGTGTAGTAGAGATGGATGTAGTCGCCGCCGCAACCATGGTTCAGGTCGCCTTTCGAATTTATAAAAGTTGCGGTTCCATCGCAGCTTGCAAGTTGATAATGGCGGCCATTGTGGTAAACATTGTTCGGAGCATTTTCTTCATTACTGATGTAAAAGTCGGTAATGTACTCATAGGTACCATTCAAAGTGCTTGGGCGTGTTGAGTAAAGCAGATAAATGTAAAAGCCACTGGCGCCAGCATTCAAATCTTTATCGACAACCTTCCACCCCTGGTCTTGGTAATTATCCTTGAGGTCTTCTATTTGATGTTTGGTCATGGAACCAATGACCTTTACATAAGTGATGTATTCCGTTGCCAACGCCGGCAACACAGAGAAAATGGCGAGAAAAACGCTGAGCGTCAGCCTTGCGAAATTGCGGTTTGGAGATTTTGGCAGCATAATAGTAGCAGTTTAAAGATTTTTGCCACAAATATACAACAAATTGTTGAAACTGCCAACAGTTTGTTGTATATATTTTTTACTACAACCTATGTTTTTTATTCATTGCGAAGGAACCGAAAAACATGGCTTTATATATTTCCTTTGCCACTTCAGAACTACACCCTGTTCAAGTATAAAAAAGGAAAAGAATAATCTTTTCCTGATTAAAAAAAAGCGGGCGCGAGGTGTCGCGTCCGCTTTTTTAAGGTCTTTTGCAAATACTCTTTACCTCCTGTCGCCGAGAATGCGGAGAAGATGGAGGAAGAGGTTGATGAAGTCGAGGTAGAGCATGAGCGAACCCATGAGCGCTATCTTCTGCGTGCTGTCGTTTACCGAGTCGGCATCGATCAGCATCTGCTTGATTTTCTGAGCGTCGTAGGCGGTGAGGCCGACAAATACGATGACGCCGGCATAGCTCACGATGAGTGAAAGCATGCTGCTGTGCATGAAAATGTTCACTACCGAGGCGATGATGATGCCGATGAGTGCCATGAAAAGGATTTTACCCCAGCTTGTCAGGTCTTTCTTCGTGAAATAACCGTAGGCGGCCATGGCGGCAAAGGTTCCTGCGGTGATGAAGAACACCTTTGTGATCGACTCCGCGGTGTAGATGAGGAAAATGCTTGCAAGGGTTACGCCGTTGAGCACCGAGTAGAGCACGAACATCAGCGTGGCAGTGGTGAGCGACAGCTTGTTAATGGCTGCACTGAGCGCTATCACCAGCACCAGTTCGGCAATACAAAGGCCGATGATGAGGCCGCTCGAAGTGAAAAGCGTGGAAATAATGCCGGGACTGTTGGCCACGAACCACGATGTGAAGCCGGTAATGGCCAGCGCCAGGGCCATCCAAGTATAGACCTTGCGCATGAGAACCGGGAAGGCGAGACTTCTGTCCCAGCGGCTTTCCGCCACTTCACCGTTGACTACTTGATTTTGAAATTGCTGTAAATCCATTTTCTTCTATTATAATTATGGTGTGAAACATTTAATGCCTTGGAAGCAAAAATCATGCCAGATGATGATATGTCAAATTGTCCACTCGTAGGTGTCGTAGCATACGCCGCGCCCTCCAAAGCCTTCTTTTTGGAAAATCAGCGGCTCGTTGAGGTTGTCGCCATGCTCTTCGGTTGATTTCCCAAAGTCGAAATAAGGCATGTGGCGGTAGTCGTGGTGCATGATGCGGTCGTAGATGAGGTCGATGACGCCCAGCGCCTTTCCCTCGGGGGTGGCCGAACTATACTGTGCGTGAACCACTTGCGGCGACAGGTAGAGCATCACTCCGCCCAATGTCTGCCCGTCCTTGCGTGCCACATAGAGCGGCATGTTCGGGCGGAAACGTGAGCGCAACAGCCGTATCTCTTCAAGGGTGTGAACGGGCCGGATGCCGTATTTCGTGCCGAGGTTGTTGGTGAGCACCTGCCAGAAAGGTGCTTCGTCGTCGGTCAGTTCCACGATGACACCGGCATCGGCGGCTTTCCTCACTCCGCGCCTTCTCAACCTGCTCCACCTGATGTCCTTTTGCAGGAAGATGGTGGTGGAAATTTCCCTTGAGGCCAGCGTCATCTTGCATTGTCGGAACATGGCGTAGAGGTCTTCCTCGGCGGGCACCTGATGGTAAATCCAGGGAATGGCCTTGTATTCCACGCGTTTGACGCCCTCACTCCTGAGGTAGTCGTTCATTTCGCCAAATAGCGTCACGGTGTTGGCGGCCGTGGCCTGCAGGTCGGTCACCAGTCCGCCGTAGGTGAGCCCGCGGTGGGAACAGAGCGTCGCCCCGTCGATGTTGGCCGGCAGAACGGCATAGAGCCGGCCGCCACGGTAGAACATCAGTGAATGGTCGGCGAAGCGGTCGCTATGGTAGTCCATGTAGTTGCGGTCGAAGAGGAATGTGCCGTTCTTCGACTGAGCCACGAAGCGGTTCCACTCGCTGCTCCGGCTTGCGTCATACCTTACGATGTCGAACATGAATGTTGGCTTTTTCTCAACGGTTGCCGTACATCTGTTCGTAGTATTTCTGGTAGTCGCCGCTGGTCACTTCCTCAATCCAGTCCTGATGCTCCAGGTTCCACCTGATGGTTTTCACGATGCCGTCCTTGAACATGGTTTCGGGGAACCATCCCAGTTCCTCCTTGATTTTCGTGGGGTCGATGGCATAGCGCATGTCGTGCCCCAGCCGGTCGGCCACGTAGGTGATGAGGTCGTCGTTGATCCAGTCGATGCTGATGTCGCCGTTCTCGTCTTTCACCTGCTTCTTGAGGACCTGTCGCAACTGTTTGTCGGCGGCCATCATGTCGTGGATGGTCTTGATGGTGAGCTTCACGATGTCAATGTTCTTCATTTCGTTGTGGCCTCCCACGTTATAGACCTCTCCCTCGCGTCCTTCGCGCACCACCAGGTCGATGGCCTTGCAGTGGTCTTCCACATAGAGCCAGTCGCGCACGTTCTCCCCGCGTCCATAGACCGGCAACGGTTTTCCGCTGAGAATGTTGTTGATAATCAGTGGAATGAGCTTTTCGGGGAAATGGTAGGGACCGTAGTTGTTGGAACAGCGGGTGATGCTCACCGGTGCATGGTAGGTGTCGGCGTAGGCCTTCACAATCATGTCGGCCGAGGTCTTCGATGCGCTATAAGGGCTGTGCGGGCACAGGGGTGTGTCTTCGCGGAAGAAGCCTTCGGCCCCCAGCGAGCCATAGACCTCGTCGGTGGACACCTGGTGGAAACGTTTTCCCGACATCCACACTGGATAGCCGTCGTCGCCTTTTCCCACCACCCATGCCTGCCTTGCGGCGTCGAGCATGTTCTGAGTGCCGAGGATGTTGACCGAGAGGAAGAGCTGCGGATCCTCTATGGAGCGGTCCACATGGCTCTCGGCGGCGAAGTTCACTACGAAGTCCACGTCGTTTTCGGCAAAGAGGCGGTTCACCAGTGCGCGGTCGCGGATGTCGCCTTTCACGAAGATGCAACGTTCGCCGTCGATGTCGTCCTTGATGGTGCCCAGGTTGCCGGCGTAGGTGAGGGCGTCGAGCACGATGACGCGGATGTCGTCGTGCTCATATTTCTTGTGGAGCAGGTATTTCACGTAGTTGGCTCCGATGAATCCTGCACCGCCAGTCACTAAATAGGTCTTCATGTTTTTTCCTTTTTGTTGTTAAGTAGTAGGGGGCACGGGCGGATTGTTCACATGTTGGCCGCCGGTGCTTCCCTTTTTTCACTGCAAAGATAATGAAAAATTTTGTTATGCGTGCAAAAAAAGGGGGTATTTATGCCATAAAGGGACGAAAAGGGGCTTTTCAACCAAGAAGGCCGCGCTTGGGGCGCAGCCTTCTTGGTCATTATGCAGGGTTGTGGGAAATTCAAAGTTCCTCCTCGTCGTCTTTCCAAAGGTCGGGATTGGGGTTGTCGCTATCTTCCTCCTCAAAGATGATGCTGGGACGGGCTTCAATGTCCCCGCTGTTCTCTTGGCTCCAGTGCACGGGGAACCCGTCCATCAAGTCATAGCGCAGACCTACCACGGCAATGTGTGGGGCTTCATATTGTATCTTCTTCATAGCTTTCGGCAACAGTTATTTTACGACGATTTTCTTTCCGTTCACGATGTAGATGCCCTTTTGCAACCGGCCCTTTGCCTCCATGCGCCTTCCGCTGAGGTCATAAATGCCGTTGGCGCGAGGTGCCACATCCACGGTGCTGATGGCCGTAGCCTCGCCCTGGTAGAAGTCTTCATTGCCCAGATCCTCAAGGAGAAACACCCCCTTGGCGGCATTGGTGGTTTGAGTGAGTTCTTCCGACACGTCGATGCTGTTGAGGTAAGCCTTGCGCTCTGGAATGGTGCGGCCGGTGGCCAGTTTGTAGAAACCGTAGTTGTTGTAGGGGTCGGTGGCCGTCCAGTCAGCACTCTTCTGGAACACCAAGAGGTGTTGCGACTCTTGCGCCACCACCTCGCCGTAGCTTGGTCTGAGCAAGTTGTTCTTGGGCTTGGCAATGAGGTCGGAAGCGGTGGCAATGACGAGCTTGTTCTCGCCGGCCATGCCTTTCAGGATGATGGGCGTTTCGGCGGGGATGAGCGTTTCGTTTTCGCCCACTCCGAAGGCGGCAAAGACGGCACTTTTCTCCGAGAACTCCGTCACCTTGTAACCCATAATGGTCTTTCCCTCATTGGCTTTGCTCTCCATGGTCTTCTGCCAGTCGATGTCGTGCTGCACCACGTATGTCACATAGCCATCGGTCTTCATGTTCACAATCTCGTAGTTTTCTTCCTCGCCCTTGGTGGCGGTGACGGAGAATCTCAGCACGTTCCAGTTGCCGTGCGGGTCGCCGGCGTCGAGGGTTTCGTTGCTCACGTCGAAGAAGAAACTGATTTGAATTTTGTCTCCAATATAGCTCGACAGGTCTATTTCGCCGGAGTTGGTTCTGTTGTATTCAGCCTTGCCCGACGAGTTGAGGGTTTGTTCAAACCAGTTGGGAATGGTTATTTCGGTCCACGTGGCATCGGTTTCTCTCTTGATGCACAGGTGGCACTCTTTCTCCTTGATTTCCTGGTCATCAATGAATGTGTTACCCGACTTTGTGCCAAACCAGTGCCCGGCGTGAACGAAGCTCATGGAAACCGACTCCAGCAAGTCGTCGGTAAGGTCTATAAGGGGCGAAATCAGTCGTGCCGTTCCCACTTTGTCTCTACCGTCCACCCTTGCGTAGTGGCGTGCTTCTCCGTATGTGGCAATGAACGCTTCATCGTCGTGTTTATCGACGAACCATTGTGGCGGCACGGTGCCAGTGTATTCCGTGGTGAAATTGCCGAGACTCTCGTCGAAGTTCTCGTAGTAGGGCACGTTGACGGTGCCGTTATAGCTGTAGGAGGCCGTTGCCACATCGCTGGCGTTGCCGTCGCCGTTCACGGCCACCGCGTTGATGGTGGTGGCTTTTGCCAGATTGGCAATGCCGGTGGCGGCGTTATAGGCGATGGCGGCTCCGGTGAGGTCGCCGTTTTCGTCAATGGGGTCTTCGCTTCCTGTTGTGTAGTAGATGGTGCAGCCCTCCGGACCTGTAAGGTGAATGGTGTAGGGTTCGGCGAATGTGGTGCCCGATGCTTCGGTGAACACCGGCGCATCTATTTCAATGTTGATGGTGATGATGCTTGTTTCGATGCTGCTCTTTTCGTCACCGTTGATGGCGATGGCCTTCACGGTGTGGGTGCCGTTCTTTTTCAGGATGAAGGGTGCGGTGTATTCGGTTGAAGAGGCGGTCGGCGTGCTTCCGTCGGTGGTGTAATAAACCGTTGCCCCCTCGGCATTGTTGGTGATGGTCACCGTTTGGGCCGACGTATAAGTGCCTGTGGCAGGCGTGATGGTGGGGCGGGGGAGGGTGAGGGAAGCGCCGCGGTAGTATATTTGCACATTCTCTTGACCGCTGGCATAGCATGAGAAGAGAGCGCTGCTTTTATTATACCTTATAATATTTCTGTTGCCATCGTTATGGAACTGGATGGTTGCATTGCCCGAACTAATCGAGATGGAAGCAATGGCTTTTTCATCAGGGTCGTCGGTAGTCCTCAAATAGTTGTTGCTTGAAGCACCTGCGGCAAAAAGATATTTGTCATCCAAATTAAACATCCAACCGTCCGTATTGTTGCCCTCAAGGATGAAAATCTTGGCATCGTTGCCGGGAGTGGCAGTATAGGGAGTCGATGTTTTGTCGAGGGAAATAGTTGTGGCCTTGAAGTTGTTGCTTTGTTGCTCGCCAAATGTGTAATTAACATTTTGGTCTTCGTGAACAATGATGACCTCCATGCCGTCTGCGAGTTCCGTGACGGAAGAAGCCTTGACAAACACGTCAGACGAGATTTCGCGGATGGTATAGGTTGCCTCGGCCACTTCGCTTGGTGTCATCTCTCCAAACATGGCAATGGCCTTTACCGTAGTGGTTTCGGCAATGCTCAGGGGTGACGAGTAAACGGGCGACGACGCGGTGGGTGTCGTGCCGTCGAGGGTGTAATGGATGGTGGCATTAGGCGTGGCACTGGTTATAGAAACGCTCTGCGTGGAGGTGTAAGTGCCGCCGGCAGGCGAGAAAGTCGGGGTGCCCACTTCTAAGGAAATATCACTTTGTGCCATGTCGCTTGTGTCAAACTCACCGTATTCAGCAACAGCCTTAATGGTCGTATTTGCTGAAATTGTAAAGCTGCCAGAATAATGTATTCGTGTAGGACTGCTTGTTGGGTCACTGCCATCTGTCGTGTAATAGATGACTGCGCCATTTGGACCATTGCAATATATGCTTACATTCTGTGGATTGTTGTAAGTTCCCGTTTGCACATTAATGTACGGCGTTTGGGGCTTTAGAATGTATGATGCCTCCGTAACTTCGCTGGAAATGTCACCCTTTATTGCGATAGCTTTCACCGTGGCACTTTTGCTAAGAGTGAAAGCACTGGTATAATGAGTTGATGATGAAGTAGGCGTAGTTCCATCAAGGGTGTAATATATGTTGGCTCCCGTTGTAGGACAAGCCATTGTTATGGATTGAGACTCATTATAGGTTCCTCCTGGAGGTGAAATCGAGGGAACGCTCATAGAAGAAGAACTCTCAATAATGGTAATTGATTTTATGTAAATGGCATTGGTAGAGCAAGTCACGGTTATTTTGACATTGCCAGATTCCGCAGGACTGTAATTAAAGAAAGCCTCTCTATCTGTTGTTCCTCCAGTCTTTGTAACAGTGAATGATTTTTCGTTGTCACTGTTACTTCCAACCATTATTTTTATTGCACCAGCACCATCCTTTTTATTTGTGCTGTACACAACTATAATCTGCGACACATTCCCAAACATAACAGGAGATGTGGCGTTTGCTCCTGTTTCTGTTTTGGTTATATGTACGCCTCGGTCTGCAATAAAATCATAACCGTCTCCTCCACTTATCCAATTGCCTGCGTCGGCTTCCCAATTTTTGGAAGTAAAGGTGTAGGTTGTCGATGTTTGCCCCCACGCACTGCCTGCGAAAACTGCGAGCAGCAGGGTCATCCATATACGAAATTGCCTTTTCATATCAGTGTTTGTTTTTTTATAATGTTTCCCGGCTTTTGCTCCGGGCGTTATATATTTATATAATATGTATTAAGTTATTGAAGTCGGAAAATGCGTATAGGAAATTTGCCTGAACAGATGCGGGTCTGCCGGCTTCCCCATGATGCCTCTGCGGGCAACTCGTCAATTCCCGGTCTTCGAACATGCCGTTTTTAGGCTTCGGGCCGGGAACAGTGGGCGTCTATAATGATGTATAACGAAAAATAGCAGTCGTCAATATACTTTTTGACGTGCAAAGTTAAATGTTTTTTTTGGATTTGTGGAGTTTTACCCGACATTTTTCGTTGTTTTACAAAATTTTCAAAGATTGTGACTGATAAAACGACAAAACGGTCAGAAAAAACCTCGGATTAGGGCTGTGTTGGTTGTAAAAACGACACCTGTATGGCGCGCGGTTGTTTCGCCCCGTTTCAGGAGTCCGATTTTCGGCCTTCGAAGATGGATAACAGGCTGGTTAGAATTTATGAAAAATTTTGACAAAATCGGGAGGTTTTCGACGGGAAATATAAACCGCTGAAATTCAGCGGTTTACAAAACCTTCGGAACTTGACCGCAAATTTCGGGGAGAAATCTTCAAGATTTCTCCTCTCAATCTTCAAGATCTCTCCTCGAAATTTGCAGTCAAACTTTTTGGAGGGTGTGAAATTTGTTGAAAAATTTTGACAAACCGATGGCGCTTCGCTAAATGATAAATGATAAAGTTGGCGGCAGTTTTTCATCGGCCCTCTGTTCCGGTGAATTTGCCTTTTTTTTCGGATATTAGTAGGGACATACTTTATGTATGTCCGAAATCACAGGAATGTGCCGAGGCGGGCGGACATACATAAAGTATGTCCCTACATGCATGAATTTGCCCTTTTTTTCGGAATATTTTATGTATGTCCGAAATCACCGGAATGTGCCGAGGCAGGCGGACATACATAAAGTATGTCCCTACGCTTTCGTGAAAAACCTGAAATTCGGGACGTCGGTTGTGGGCGTGATGTGTCATTCAACAAAAAAGCCTGCGGCACATTGGGTGGTGCCGCAGGCTTTTGGTTAATGGGTGCTCGACGGGCCGGGGCTATTGCCCTATCTGCCCGTTCCATTGCAGGTACCAGTTGCGCGGGTCGCTCAGGTCCTTGCCTATTTCTCCGCGCATGGCGTCGATGTTGTCCTTTCCGTGTCGCGAGCAAACCTGGCGTTGCAGGAACTGGCCCGGGTTGGACTGCTTCATGGCGAAGCGCATGATGTCGTAGAAGCGTGTGCCCTCGAAGGCGAGCTCGAGCGCGCACTCGTCGAGGAGCAGGCTGTCAACGAACGCCTTCTGAATGGGGTTCAGCTCGGCCTCGGTCATCAGCGAGTCTTCGGGCAGGCGGTAGTATTCGTTCATGGGCGTCCATCCCGAGCCGTGGCTGTGGATGCCTATGGTGTTGTGGTTGGCCGTGGTGCGGTCGTAGGCCAGTTCCTCCACGGTGAAGATGCCATAGAGCCTTGACGGGAAGTCAATCTGCTTGATCCACAGGGAGTCGGCCTCGGAGCAATAGGGGAACACCTTTGTTGCCATGACGTCGTTATTGAGTCCTTGCGAGAGGATTTCAAAGGCGGCTCGCGGGAAGCCGGCGCCGTTGAGGGCCTCGGCCAGGCGCAGGTAGAGCATAGAGCGGCGGTAGATGCGCACATGCTGCGTGTTTTGCTTCGAAATGTACGACACCTCGATGCGCTCGCCCGTGTTGCGGTCGTAGGTGTAACCTTCGTCGTAGTACCTGTAGAGTCGCAGGTCGCCGCTCATGTGGTTGCTCAGGCCGCTGGGTGCATAGCTCACGGTGGTTCCGGTGGAGCCTATGCAGCAGTGCTTTTGCGACTCCGAGAGGTTGAACATGCCTGTTGAGGGCACGAGGCTGACGTGGTAGTTGTTGTCCTCGCGGGCATAGAAGAGGTTGCGCAGCTCGCTATAGTTGCCCTCTGCGGGGATGGAGTCGCCGGCGATGACGGTGATGACTTCCGCGTTGTCGTTATAGGCACCGGGTTCGAGTGTTCCCGACGTCCAGCCCACGGTGTTGTTCCATGTCGTGGAGCCCGGCTTCCAGGTGTAGATGTTGAGCCCTACGGGATAGGATGAGTTCTCGCCGTTGCGCTCGTTGATGTACTTGTAGTAGCGAATGGCCGCCTGGCGATACTTGGCCTGGTCGCCGGTGGCGCTGGCGAGCCACAGGTTGAGGTCGCCCAGCACGATGTTGACCGGGAAGAAGAGCAAACGCGAGCTGAGACCGCGAATGGTGCCGTAGCCGGGATACTGGTTGCCCCAGCGCTCGGCCAGCGGCGTGAGGTCGTTGATGAAATATTCGCAAACGGCCTGCAGGTTGTACTTGGGATAGTCTTTCTCGGTGTCGATCTTGTTGAGGATGGGCTCGGTGACGAAGGGCACGTTGCCGTAGTTGAGCACCAACTGCAGGTAAGTCCATGCGCGGATGGCTTTCACGGCCACATATTCGCGCATGAAGATGTACTCGTTGCGGTTGTTCTTCAAGGCCGTGTCGGCATGGGCGATGAAGTAGTTGCAGTTGTTGATGACGGCGTAGTAGTCGCGCGGCTGGTTGTAGCGGTTGTCGTCGCCGATGTTGAAGAGCGCCACGTCGCGCAGGTCGCTCGTTGAGGTACTGGTGACATCTACGAGGTCGCCGCGCACCTCTCCGAGCACGATGGTGCGGTCGGCAATGGCCTGCAGCTTGTCGAGAATGCCGGTGACGCTATAGATGGTGTCGGTGGCATTGTCCAGGTGGTTGACATCGGTGAAGATGACATGCTCAGACTGCTGGTCGAAGAAGTCGGAGCAGGATGCACAGAGGGCACAGAGCATGCCGAGTGCCCACAGTCTGCCGCCTTTTATTTTGATGCTTTTTGTAATCATAATTCCTGATATCTAATTGCTCATTACTTAATTACAGTTTAATCTTGATGCCTGCCACGAAGGAGCGGCTTTGTCCGAGCTGTCCCACGTCGATGCCCTGGCCGATGACGCTGGAGGTCATTGAGAACTCGGGGTCGCTGCCAAGGTATTTGGTCAGTGTGAACACGTTGTTGGCCTGCACCCAGAATTGCAGTCCCTGCAGGTATTCGCTGGTGAGTGGCAGGTCGTAGCTCAGCGTGACGGTCTTCAGCCGCAGGTAGCTGCCGTCCTCAATCCACCGGTTGCTGAATCGCGAGTTGCCCAGGGGGTCCTGGAAGGTGATTTGCGGAATGTCGGTCTGCTGGCCTTCCACCTGCCAGCGGCGCACGAGTGCCGTGGTCTGGTTCATGAACCGCGAGCCACCCTCGAGCTGGGAGCGCTGGTAGTTGAACACGTCGTTTCCGGCGGCGTAGTTGAAGCGCAGGTTGAGCTTCAGACGATTGTACGACAAGGTGGTGAAGATGTTTCCGTAGATGTCGGGGTTGGGGTCGCCGATGACCATGCGGTCGGCGTCGGTGATCTGATGGTCGCCGTTGACATCGACGTAGTGAATGTCGCCGGCCTTGTAGTAGTTGCGGTCGATGCCGTTTTCACCCAGCACATAGAGTCCGGCAGCCTCTGCATCAGCCGTGGTGGCGAAGACGCCGAGCGACTTGTGGCCGTAGAACAGGTTGGCGGCCTGGCCCACCTCGGTGCGGATGGTGGCGCCGTAAACATTGTTGTCGATGTGGCCGACGCCGTCGGGCAGTTGCGTAATCTCATTCTTGTAGTGGCCGATGCTTCCGCCCAGTTCCCATTGGAAGTTCTTCATGGCCAGCACCTTTACCGTTGCCGAGGCGTCGAAGCCGATGTTCTTCAGCTTGCCGTCGTTGGTCCAGTTCTGGTTGAGTCCGCTGAGGAAGCCCAGCGACTGGCGGGTGAGCAGGTTGTCGGTGGTGGAGCGGAAGGCGTTGAGGCCTAGGCTCAGGCGGTTGTTGAACAGGCTGGCCTCCAGGCCGATGTTCATGCGGCGGGTGGTTTCCCACTGAATTTTTGTGTTGCCGATGCCGTCGAAGCTGACGCCTGCAATGGTGTTGAGGAATTGCGAGGCGCTGAAGTAGCTGCGTGCGGCATAGTAGTCAATGTCGTCGTTGCCGCTGACATCGTAGCCGGCGGTCAGTCGCAGGAAGTTGACGGCCTTCACCTTGGCCATCCACGGCTCGTTGCTTATCACCCACGAGGCCTGCACGCCGGGGAAGATGCCCCATGCTGCGTCGAAGAGGCGGAGGTCGCCGCCGTCGCGTCCGAAGCGCGAGGAGCCCTCAACGGTGAGGTTGGCCTGCAGGAAATAGCGGCTCTTGAAGTTGTATTCGGCTTGGGCGTACCAGGCCAGCGAGTTCCATTTGTCGTTGGTGCCGAAGTCGTTGGAGTTGGCCAGCTCAGACTTCATGAACGGCGTTTTGTCGTTGCCGGTGTTGTAGCCCAGCAGTGAAGTCATGGAGTAGGTTTCCCAGTTGATGCGGGCACCGGCGAAGAGGTGGATGAAGTGTGCGTTGTAGCGGTTGTGCCAGTCAAGGCGCGTGTCGCTCATCACCGAGTTCTGCTTGGAGGCCAGCGAGCGCACTTCGTTGTCGCGGTAGGCGCCGATGCTTCCCACATAGTAGCTGGGCGTTCCGTTGATGGGGATGTAATACGTTTCGTTGGAGTTCACCAGGTTGTAGCTGAAGTGCTCCTGGATGAAGAAGTTGTTGGTGAACTGGTACTTCGGCGTTACCGAGAGGTTGAGCATTGAGTTCTCAAAGCGGTTCTTGTTCTCGGCCTCGCTGTACTCGTTGATGGCGGCGGGGTTGCCCAGCTTCCAGTTGTAGTTCTTATAGTTGACGAGGGCCTCCGAGAGATACGACTCTTCCTCAATGTCGTAGTGGGTGTCGGAGAGCCGGCCGCGGCCATAGCTGTAGGCACTGAGGAACGGGCTCTTGGCATAGGCAAGGAATGCCGGGGCCGTGGGCGTGCCTTCGTCGTAGCCGGCGGGTGCGCCGTCGTTGCGGATGTCGCGGGTGATGTTTCCGAAGGAAGCGTCGAAGCGGATGCCGAAACGGTTGCTGAGCGTAATGTCGGTGTTGAAACGGATGTTCAGCCGCCCCATGTCGTTGTACTTCAGCGTGCTCTGCTGGTTGACGTAGCCTACCGAAAGGTTGTAGTTGGCCACGGCGTCACCGCCCTCGATGCTGATGCCGTAGTTCTGCGTCAACGCCGTGTTGCGGTAAACATAGTCTTTCCAGTCGGTTTGCTGGTGGTACTGCGTGTAATAATAGTAGTCGGGGTTCTCGTTGAGGAACTTGAATGTGCGGTTGCGGGTGTTGGTGGTTTTCAGCAACTCCGACGCGTAGCTCCTGTAGCGCTCGGCGTCCATCATTGACAGGAACTTGGGCTGTGTGACGACACCTGCCGAAACATTGGCCGTGATGCGGGTGGCCATGGACTTGTTGCGGCGGGTTTGCACCAAGATTACGCCATTGGCACCCTTGGCACCGTAGAGTGCCGTTCCGTTGCGCACCACGGTGACTTTCTCAATGTCGGAGGGGTTGATGGCCGAAAGCACATCGTTGAAGAACCCTTCGTGGAGCATGGTGCGCCCGTACTGCTGGTCGATAATGACGTCATCGACGACCACCAAGGGCTGGGCGTTGACATTCAGGGAGTTGAGACCCTGAATGAACATCACGTTGCCAATGCCGGGCGTGCCGTTGCGCGTGATGCTGTAAACCTGTGCGCCCAGTTGGTTTTCCACCTCGTCCTTGATGTTGACGGAGTTGGTGTAGCTGAGGTCGTTGGTGGAATAATCGCCGCGGACATTGATTTGCTGACCATATTCGGGCGAGAACGCCGTGGGGTATAGCTTCACTTCCTGCTGCACCTCACCGTCTTGAAGTCCCAGCCGCACGGGGTTGAAGTCGGGCGATTGGGCAAAAATCGATGATGTGAACACGGGCACTTCCAGTCTGAAGATGCCGTTGTCGCCTGTGAGCGTGCTGTAGCCTTCTATGTTGTCGGCACTGATAATCGTACCAGCCACTGGCATTCCCGTGACGGCATTGACAACCCGTCCGCTCACAACCCTTGTGGGATATTGCTTATGCTTGGGCTGCAACTTGCGTGAGAGGGCCACCAGGACATCCTCGTCTTCATCGTTCTGCGCAGCAATGAACAAGGGGAAAGCCATCAGCATTGTCAGGCTGAATATAATAAATTTCTTCATATCTTTAAAATCAATTATCATGGTCATTTCTCGTTTACTTCATCAACCAGTAATAGCTGTCGCCATCACCGTGGGGCGCTATGACGAACCGCCCGTCGGTGATATTGGCAATGCCGTGAGGTACAAGCATTATGCAGTCGATTGTCATGGTGCGTGTGAACTCGCGGTTGCGCTGTTCCCTGGGTGAAACATTGGTTTGAACGGTCAAGGTCACTTGCGGTTCCGACTCATAAAGGCCGTAGGAGCAGCAGGGGAACTTGAAGTCCTCGGCAAGGAGCAGGTAGTTCACCTGGTCGAGCTCGGTGGTAATGGCCGACTGCAGGATTTCTTCCTTGACATTTCCGTCTTGGTCGTGGAAGCCCAGCGTACACCTCAGCTTCATCGGCAGGCGCTGGATGTCGGTGGCATTGCTGTCGTTGGCCAGGGCCGGTGCCGTGACAAGATAGATGTCGTAGCCAATGTTGGAGAGCACGTTCTCGATGTTGAAGATGGCCGTGTGGTTGACGGTGGTCTTCGACTGTTCGAACTCCACGAAGGCGTCGCCCCACACTTTTCCGTAGAAGGAGTTGTCGTTGAGCACCCTGCGCACAAGGGGCGTCACGGTGCCCTCCATGTCGTGGGTGGTAGTGTTTTCTTCCTTGCTCACATCCTTGATGCTGCCCTGGTCTTCGGCTTCAACAATAATCCACTGGTAGAATGTGTTCAGCTTGTTGATATTCCAATTGCGGGTTTTCATGACCTGTCCGTTGGAACAAATCACATTCTCGGTGCCGTTGAAGATGCCCTGGGGACCGTACGGCTTCTTGGTGTTGCCGTTGGAGATGCCGCCATACTGATAGTAGTGGAGGGCGTTGCTGCCCCAGTAATACTGACGCGACAAATAAGTCTCACAGGCCGAGGTGGAAAGGGCAGAGTCGGTGAGGTGGACATCGGTGTTGAGGGTACGGCTGAAAGTCGTGCCGTCAACAATGGCAAGGCGGGCGTTGGTGTAGGCCAGCGAGTCGCGGTACTTCACCTGGTTGTCGTAGTTGAAATAGGGCTGGTATTCTTCTATGAGCTCCCTCCACACCTCGTTGGTGGGGACAACCATCCAGTAAACGCTGTCTTCTTCGTTCAAATCGGCATAAAGATAATCGAAGAGGTCGTTCTGCTGCACAAACACCGAGTCGAGGTAGAAGGTCTTACCGTCGATGAGACCGCCGGGGACGCTTCGTCCGGGCACGAACTCCTTGCGGTAGAACCGGCTGTTGTAGAAGAAGTTGCCAATGCTGTCGAGGTCGGGGTCCTTGCGCAGGAACTCAAACACATTGGGGAAATACTTGGCCTTGTGGTCAATGGTAAAGAGGATGCCGTTGTTGTAATGCTGATTGGAATTGGTGATGGTGCTTCCTCCGAAATTGTTGGAGGAGAACGTCACTTTCTTGCCGTTCATCATTACCAGCGAGTCGTTGCTGGCTGGCGATACGGAATGATTGTACATGGCAATGTGGTTCTGGATGAACTCCTTGATGACGGTGTTGTCATCGTCGTTGACCTTGCCTTTTTCAGCATTGTAGGCTTGTATGAGCTCCTCTGCCTCCTGTGCAGAGAAGTTGTCGTTGGTGGGTGCAAACACGGTGAACACCTGGCTGCTGCCCAGCGCCTTGTCGTAGCCGCAGGCCTGCACGACCCTGGCGAAGTTGCTCAGGTTTCCGTTCTGCGAGATGGCCTGCCAGAGCGAGCAGTCGTTCATGTCCTCGCCTTGGTTGTCGTAGTGGTCATCCCACGTGTCGGAGCAGGCTGTGAAAGTGAGGACTGCCAGTGCAAGTCCCAACACCTTATTATATATATTATATCTTTTCATCATTGTCAATTATTTAGAGGTCGTCTTCCATTTCGTTTTCACCGTCGCCGCCATAGACACTCTTGGGCACCAGTTCCAGGAAGTCGAGGGCGAACTCGTTGTCGTTACCTTGCTTACCGTCGGAGGCCACCCTGATTCTCAAGTAGTGGTCTTGGCTGGAGTCAAGATACATCTGGCTGATGATGCGCCGTATTGAAATGTCGTAGGTGATGTCGTAGCCCCTGTTGCCTGAGTTGCCGTTGTTGCAGTACAGGGAGCGCGGGTAGGTGTAGGCACCAAGGTTCTTCAAGGTTTTCTGGTACTCGGCCTTTTCCTCGGCACTCATGTTGTCGTAGTCGGAGAGGCTGTTGATGAAACCGTCGGAACCTAAGTACATCTCAGAGGTCAGGCTCTTGGTCATGTCCAATGGGATGCCTTGCGGAATGCCGTCAATATAGAGCTGGGCGACACCACGCGTGGTCTGGGACGTGAAGCCGAGGCGGATTTGCCATTCGCCGTCAAAGGGCACGGGCGGCAGGCGGAAGGTGATGTCGTAGTTTCCGAAGAGGTTGAACTCGTCCCACTGGTAGATGTCGGCCAGTGAGTGGGGACGTCTCCACAGCAGCACGCAATTGGAGAATGTCACGCCGTCGAGATAACCGGCAGGGAAATACCAGTTGGGGCCGTATTTCTCTTCCACACCATCCTGGAAGGGGTCGCCCAGGATTCGCAGGCTGTTGCCGATGAATTCGGGGAAGATGGTGTTGAAGTCCATGCGGATGCGGACATTGTGCACTTTTTCCTGAACATCCTCGCTGAAGGCCACGATGTCATCGACATAGAAGTAATGACCGTTGAGACCGTCGTAGTTGTATGTGGTCTCGTTTGTCATGTCGTCGATTTTCTGACCTTCAAAGGAGTAGGTGTTGTCGTAGCGACGGTTGATGTAGCGTTGGCCTTTGATGCTTCCGCCAAGGTATTTGTCAACGGTCACTTTGTCAACCTTGATCATGGTGTGGGGCAGGAGGGTGTAGTGCCAGTCACAGGGGTTGATGAGCGTTTCGTCAATGCCGATGGCGCCTTCAAAGCCAGCCTTGTTGGTAATCTCCAGCGGGGTGAGGTCGTCGGTGCCGCCGGTGATTTTGTTCAAGATGTGATATTGAATGAAACGGCGCAGGGGATTGACACTGTCGGTGAGGTTCTCAAAGCTGTGTCCGGGTGCGTTGACATCCTGAGGATAAACCTTGTCGTAGATTTCGCAGGCTTTCTCATAGAGTGCGTGAATGTCGCCCTTGGCAATGCCGTATTTCGACTCCAGCACTTCGTCGGGCTCAATGAAGAAGGTGTAGCCGTACTTCTTGGTTTCGGGCACCACGAATTTCTCGAGGTTGGTGAAATATTCACCCGAGCCTTTGTAGTAGGGTTCGTAAGCCTTGGGATTATAGTCGGGGTCATCGACCAACATCACGTCGTTGATGACGCCCGTGGCCACCAGCGCTTTATAGAAAGTGCTGATTTTGGGATTGTCGCGCATCAGGTCAGAGATGTAGCTGTTCGACTTTTCGATGACCATGTCGATGGGCTGCATGATGCCGTTCTCCACAGAGTCGTCTTTCAAGTCGAAATAGATATGAGCCAGTCCTTCGAGCATGATGACGGCATTGCTGTCGTTGTCGAAGCCGGCCGAGGTGGCGATGTAGCGGCTCATCATGTTGACGGTCGGCAACTTGGTGCCAATCATGTCGTAGGTGGTGTACATGTTGTTGACCAGGTGTGTGCGGGCGATGGTGTCGCAGTCGGCATCGCTCAGCTGTGACACATCGCTGAGCCCGCGCTTCTGAAGGAAGGCGTTGATGGCATCGTTCGACGGCACAAAGCAGGTGTAATGGCCGTAGGTGGAAAGAAGGTCCATCAGGCCGGCCCTTTCCACAATGGCGGCAAATTCGCTGTATTGCGGACGGTCGGGGCTCTTCAGATAGTCGCTCATCATCTCACCGGTGAAGGTGTAGAAGTATTCGCTGTCAGGCTCGTCAGAACAACTGGTCAGTATCAGCGTGTTGAGGGGAGTCAGCATGGCAAAGAGCAGCCCTCCCACGATTCCTTTTAATATAGTCTTACGTCTCATATCGTTCTTTGTTATTTAGTGGTTTTCTGGTAACTTGTATCCTCGCCACTGCCGAAGGCCGGGTTTTGTACAAGGTGCGAGTTGACTTTCATCTCGGCATCGTTGTAGGGCCAGTAGATGGCGTCCATCTTTGTCAGGTGGTTGGAAATGAGCGATGCGCCGATTTTGGCTTTTTGCAAAGCGGCGGCCACCAACGTCGTGGTGTTGCCTTTACGCTGTGAGAGGCGAACAAGGTCGAACCATCTCTTGCCCTCGAACATCAGTTCGCGCTGGCGTTCCCGAAGGACCAGGGTTTCCATCCTTTCCTTGGTGTTGTATTGTGCAGCCACCAGGGTGTCGGTAAGGTTGCTCTGGCAGAGGGCACGCTTGTTGACGGCGTTGACCAATGTGAAAGCCTGGTTCAGGTACGACTTGTTGTAGTCAAGCGTTTCTTGGTCGTCGCCCTCGCGAAGCAGCTGTGTGAGGGCCTCTGCTTTCAGCAACATGATGTCTGTCAGACGGTAAATAATCCAGTTGGAGCCGTTCTGGTCCTGCGTGTAGAGCGAACCGTAGGAAATGGTCGGCGTGGAATTGGTCGTGCTGATGTCGATGGTGCGCGTGGTGAACTTGTTGATTGACTGGTCGTCCACGTCGCAGTTGAAGTACATCCTTGAGTCCAGCTTCTTGTTGCGGTCGTCGAAGACGGAACGGTCTGACGTCTTTTCAATGTCGCTGAAGATGTAGTCGGAAGGAGCCACGAGGCCTACCGTGGCATTGGCATTGCCGTAGAAGGAGTTGACGGCACCGTTTTGTATCATGCTGTTCACACGCGGCTCGTCGTCGAAAATCAGCTGGAAGATGATTTCCTGGTTCTTCTCATCCGTATTGCTCCTGTCGGCACCGAAAAGCACGGTGTAGGCATCTCCGAAATAGTTGCTGGTGGTGGTGTTGCTCACCAATGGGAAACCGTTGAAACGGCTGTCGCCGTCGCTGTTGGTGAGAATGCTGGAGTTGCGCTGCTGACGGTTCTCTTCGGCAATCTTCTTCTTCGATTCAATCACCAGGTCGGCATAGCGGATGCAGCTCCTGTAGTCTTTCTTCCAAAGATAGAGTTCGCAGAGCAGCGAGTGAATGGCGTCCTGAGTGATGCGCCCTGTCTGGTAAAGAGGCTTGGTGACGGGGTAACGCTTTACGGCATAGTCCTTTACGCCTTCCAGGCTTGTGATGAGCGAGTCCAACACGTCGTCGAACTTGGTGGCGGGCAGATCCATGGGCTGGTCTTCGTCGATGTAGGCCACCGTGCTGTAGGGAACGTCGCGGAAAGCACGTATCAGGTAGAAGTAGCACAAACTGCGAATGGCCACCATTTCTGCAATGTTTGCCTGCAGTTCACTTTCGGTGTAGGCCGGGTCTTCGGCGGCCACGCCGGGAGCATATTTGATGACGGTGTTGCACCGGTTGATGACAGTATAGAAATCCTTCCACTTGGTGTAACTGTTTTTCGCATCAATATTCTCCATGAGGATTTTCTCAAGATTTCCGTCGTTGGAAACGTTGCTGCCGGCACCGATGTTGTCGCTGCGGAACTCGCCCCACACCATCATGCGCTTGATAACAGCTTCTTCCTGCAGGCCTGAGTAACAGCCGGCGATGACGGCATCGACGTCGGCCTTTTCGTTCCAGAATTTCTCAAAGATAATTTCATTGAGGGGCTCTATCTCCAGGAAGTCGGAGCAGGATGAAACGCCGAAGACAGCGCAGAGAGCACCTAATATATAATAATGTATTTTTTTCATAATCATCTCTCCTTTAGAACTCAATGGTGATACCTAATGTGTAAGAACGCGAACGAGGGGTCTGCGCGTTGTCGATAGCCGGAGAATAACCGCCGCTCGAGATGTCGGGGTCAACGCCCGAATACTTGGTAAGAATGAACGGGTTGTTGGCACTGAAATACAGGCTGGCGCGGTTCAGGCCCAGCGGCGTAAGATATTTCCTGTTGATGGCGTAGGAAATCTGTGCATATCCCATACGCAGGTAAGAGCCGTCTTCCACGAAACGGTCGCTCACGAGCGTGTTGTAGTTAGAGTTGGAACCGTACATGGCACGCGGGATGGAGGTGATGTCGCCTTCTTTGCGCCAACGGTAGTTCACGGCCTGGCTCTGGTTGTCGTTGCCAATCATGGCTTCGGCGTGCAGGCGAGCGCGGTTAAGAATCTTGTTGCCCACGCGGTAGGTGAACTGTGTGCTCACGCGCCAGCTGCCGTAGTTGAAGTTGAAACCGAAACCGCCGGTGAGTTTTGGCAGCGAGGAGCCCAGGTAAACGATGTCGAGGGCGTTAATCTGGCCGTCGTGGTTGATGTCCTCATAGATGGCGTCACCACCGTTGAAACGGTAGTTGCGGCCGGTGGCGTCGTTCGTGTAGTTGAACATCATGCGGACCGGATTCCCCTGTCCGTCAACAATCACGTCGCCATTGGCATTCATGGCCACGGGAGCGGTCTTGCCCTCTGCAAGGAACTGTGCACGCTCTTCGGGCGTCATGCGCTCGAAGGTGGTGTAATTGTACTGATATACGCCCTTGTAGCGGAAACCGTAGATGGCTCCCAGCGGGTTGTGCAACTGTACGCGCTGCAGGGTTTCGTCGTTGGAGAAACCATAGACGGAATTGAGGTTGTCAAGCAGGTTCTCCTCCATTTCCAGGAGCTCGTTGCGGTTGTTACCGAAGTTCACGTTCACATCCATCGAGAATTTCTTGCCGATGGTGATCAGGCGGTTGGAGTTGACGTGGAATTCCCATCCCGTGTTGCGCATCTTGCCGCTGTTCCTGTAAGGCACGTTGTCGAAACCGGAGTTGGAGGGAATAGGATAGTTCGACATCAGCATGTCCGACGTGGTCTGCCGATAACCTTCAATGGTGAGTTGCAAGCGGTCGTTGAAGAATCCGAGGTCAATACCTCCGTTCCAGCTTTCCACGATTTCCCATTTCAGGTTGGTCAGCCTGATGTTGTTGGGCCTCATGGCCATCATGTCGATGTACCTGTTTGTGGAGCTGTATTTGGAAGTGTAGAGGTAGTTCTGGCCGGGCTGATGTCCCACGCGTCCCCAGCTGGGACGAATGGCAAACATCGACAGCCATTTCTTCGTGGGCTCCATCCACGGCTCGTCACTGATAATCCATTTCAACGACAGTGATGGGAAATATCCCCACCGGCTGCTCGGGCCGAATTTGGTTGTTCCGTCGGCGCGGAGCGAGGCGTCAATGATGTAGCGGCCTTTGTAAGCATAGTGTGCGGCGGCCGTGTAGTACATGGAGCGCGACTGGCCGAAATTGGAACTCAGGCCGGTGATGTTTCCGCCGCCCTGGGTGGTGGAGATGCCCGTAGGTGCGCCCTGTTTGTCTTCCGACTGGCTCGTTGACGAACCGCTGGTCAGTTCAAAGCGCCCCATCAGCATGGCCGTGTGGTCTTTGTTCTTGAAGGCGGGAATCAGGGTGAGGGTCTGCTTCGTGTTGAACGACACACTCTTCGATGAACTGTCGTGGGTGGTGTTCACGCCGGCATCCCAGCTCACGGTCTTCAGTTCCTGCGGATAATATCTTGTCTGGTAACCGTTGTTGATGTTCATATAAACCGAACCTCTCCAGTTCAGCTGCCAGTGGTCTTCGTCCATGCCCAGCAGGCGGTACTGGATGATGAGCTCCGGCGTCATGTCGTAGGTGCTTTGCTTGTTTTTTGCCAATTTGGCGCTGGCCACCGGGTTCACATAGTCTTTCTGGTTGCGGTTGAACACGGAGCTGGCACTCTGCAGCATGGAATAATAAGCAGAAGTGTTTTCGCCGGTGACGGGGTCTTGCTCGTAGATGGTCATGTTCGGCATCTTCTTCATGGCAATGTCGAGCAGGCCGTCGGAGTTGCGGAAGTTGTTGGTGTAGGTCAGGGCGAAGTTGGTGCTCACGCGAATGCGCTCACTGACGTTGTAGTCGAGGGCCACGCGCGTGGAGAAACGCTGCAGCTTCTGCTCAATCATCGTACCTGTTTCGTTGTCGAAACCGGCGCCGATGCGGAACAGCGCCTTTTCGCCACCGCCCGAAACCGTGACGTAGTGGTTCTGGCGGAGACCCCACTGGGTGACGGCGTCGCGCCAGTCGGTGTTGTTGTTGTACTGCTCATACTCCGAGAACGACGGGTCGTAGTTCAATTCCGGAATATTGGCGGCGGCGTCGCTCTGCTCGGGGTTGAAGTACGACTCCTTCAGCAGCATGGTGTAGTCGTCACCGTTGAGCAGGTCGTAGCCCTTCGGCTGATAGGTGCCCGTCAGTTTCAATGAGTACTGCAGTCTGGGCTTGCCCATCACACCGCGCTTGGTGGTGAGCTCAATGACGCCGTTGCCGCCCAGTGAGCCGTAGATGGCGGTGGCGGCGGCATCCTTCAGCACGCGGATGTCGGAGATGTCTTCCGGGTTGATGTTCAGCAGTTCGGCAAACTTCTCGTTGTTGGCCGACCCGATGTCGAAGTTGTCGAGGCTCACATCCCTCACGTTGCCGTCAACCACAATCAGCGGGTTGGCATTTGTCAGCGTGGAAAGTGAAGATGCACCGCGCAGGCGGATGGTGGACCCGGAACCGAGGTCGCCGGAGTTTCCGATGATGTCCATACCTGCGATACGGCCTTGCAGGGCCTCGTCGATGGTGTTGAGGCCCAGGCCTTCAAACTCCTTCGTGGAGATTATCTGCGTGGCATTGGCCACCTCGCGTTGCAGGATGGGGAGGCCGTTGCCGCCCACCACGCGCTTCTTGGCCTGAATGACCACTTCGTCGATGAGCTCGCCCTCAGAAACCATCACAATCTGGTAGTTGGTGCGGTTGATGGGCTCCGTAATGGTTTTTGAACCCACGTAGGTGAAGCGCAGCTTGTCCTTGGGGTTGCGGATTTTCATCGTGAAGTTACCGTTCAGGTCGGTAATCGTCGATTCGATAACACGTCCGTTGGCGTCCATTTCGCAGACGCTGGCTCCCACGAGCGGGCCCAGTTCGTCGCTCACGTTTCCGTGGACGGAGGTGATTTGTCCTTGCGCGCTGGCCGCTGTGGCAGTCATCAGGGCGCATAATATAAATATGTATTTAAGAATTCGCATGCCTTATTTCCTCCCTACATTATTTAATTTATCTCTCCAGGGTGTCATTGTTTCACACATCAGCACGCCATCAATCTGATGGACGACGGCATCGGATGCCATGTAGGTTGTGGCAGCGTTTCCAGAACCCTTGAACCAGTATTCACGGCAGATGCGGTTGTAGAGCCCGTCGGTCTTTACGACATTTCGGGTGTTGCCAAGCACGTCGCGCACCCACATCTGTCCGCCCTGGTTGTTGACAACAAGGGGATAGAATCGTCCCGTCGTGAGGTTGCGTCTCATGGTTTCGTATGAGTTTTCGTATTTTCCGCCCTCCGGTGCCATGTTGATGGCAATGGAATGGTCTTGGATATGGTAGCGGATGAAGCTTACGATGATGTCCTTGATGATGTCCTGTGCCTCCTTGGCAGCATCTTCCGAACCCCATACCTCGGCCGTCTGGTTCTCATAGTCCTCCCAGGTGGGAAGCAGGCCGTCGTCAATCAGTTTCCGGATTGACTCATTGGTGGGCACGTAGATGGTGTAGTTGTAGTTGTCGAGCAGGCGCAGGTTCTTGTTGCCCTGGTTGGACAGGCCGGCATTGTAGGTGTTTCTCAACTTCAGTGCCAGCAGGTCGGCACCGTCGTGGTCGAGAAGGTCCAGGAACTCGTTGAACTCGGGCCTTTCCTGCAATGTCAGGTAAATGGATTTCTCCGTGGTCAATGGCATCTGGTCGTTGATGACGTAGGATTTACCATTCTGCTTGGTGTATATTTCATCCTGATTAACGGCCAGCAGCTTGTTTCTGTGGTCTATCTGCCATCCGCCGGAGAATGCCAGGCGTCCGTCGGGAGCCTTGGTCACGCGTACCAGCGTGCCGCCCTTCGACTTGTAGTATTCGTGTCCGTCCTCAATGTCGCCTACAATAATCAGCTGGTCCATCAGTCGGCTCAGGCAGTCGTAGATGACGGGCATGGCCACGGTTTCCTGAACGATATCGCCCAAGGTGATGTTGCCATATTCATCGATGGTGCATTTGTAGCGACGAGCCTGCACGCGCTGGTCAACGTTTTTCCTACCGTCGTAGTAGAATGCGATGACGGTGGGCGACTCCATGCCCGACTCGCTGTCAACGGCGCCATAGCTGGCGGGGTCGAGGTACCAGAGCATGGCATCGTTCGACGGAAGCAGGAGGCTGTACTTCGAGTCCATGGAAAGCAGATAGGGCAGGAAGTTAAGTTTCAGGGCCTCACCCGTATAGCTCGACGACTGGAGCGAGGCGGCCGAGATGGCCCAGTAGATGACGTTCATGGTGGTGGGGTGGGCCAGGGCAGGATAAGCCACCGACGAGAACTCGGCCGGTGTGAACACGCGGTTCACCATATAGACCACGCCGTTGCAGCCCATGAAGCAGGAGTCCACATCTTCTATCCTAATGCCAAGCTCTTCCTTGGCATCGTTCAGAATCTTGTCGAATTTCGAGGGAATGGCCTCCGTGAACACCGGCAACATGTTGACGTTGATGAGCTTGGCCAGTGTGGCTTCGGGAATGCTGTCGATGACGCCGTATTCCTCCTGAAGGTCCTTGCCTTCTTTCTCCCACCAGGTCTCAAGGGCCTTGTTGGTGGGCACGAGCATGGCGCCGGCATCATAGTTCAGCGTGGTGTTCGTGGTGTTGTTGATATATTGGTTCCATCCCGGGTCGAACCTCAGCATGGCCGTAACGGCCTCACCGTCAGGCGTGGTGACATTGGTGCCGCCGGCCGACATGTTGCTGAAATAGTGGAGGGTGAACAACGAGTCCTCGTTGTTGTACAGGCGGTTGTATTCCTTTGTGCCGTCACTAATAAAATAAGGTGCACAGAAACGGTCGAGCAACTGCGACCATCGCGACAGGTCGGGGTGCTGGCGGATTATCTCTGCCATGTTGGGCGACGACTCTATCACGCCGCTCACCTTCTGTATGTAGCCGTTCTTGCAGGTAATGTCGCGTTCCACGACTTTCTTGCCGTTCACCCAGGCCTCGTTGATGTCGTCGGCCTGGTGGTTGGTAAGGATGTCGAGGTCCGAAACCGTTATCTTGTTGAGCTTCATGAAGGTGGGCAGGAAGTGAATCATCGGGGCGGCGGTGGCATCCTTCAGGATGGGAATGCTTTTGTTGCGGCCCTTGAATTTGGCCCATGCCGGCGTTGACGGCATCTGGGCGGGCTTCAGAATCTGCACCGAGTCGAAGATGCTGGTGGCTGTCTCGCGGCGCATGGTGCGGCCCTCCTCAGGGGTGTTGGCCTCACCCTGGGGCCGTCCGTTCGACATCAGCTCAATAAGATAGGCGTTGTTCACCATTGAGTTGTTCAGCAACAGCTTCTTTTGCGACAAAGAAAGCTGTTCATAACGGCTCACGCCCCAGTTGTTGTGGGCGAACCATTGCTGAAAAGCCTCGTCGTTGGCGGCAAACAAAGTTTTCGAGCCGGTATGGCTGAGCACTTCTTTCTGCCCCAAGTCGTCAATCAACCTCAGCATGGTGGTGTAGTTGCCGTCTTCCTCGAGCCGCTCGTAGATGGAGTTGCCCAGCCATTCGGGCTGACCTGTCAACAAGTCATCTTGACAGCCCTGTAAGGCGAAGGCTCCCATCAGCAGGCCGAAGGCGGCAACCTTCCAGCGATGCCGTTGTTTTGAGATTTGCTTCTTTTCCATAAATGCTTATAATTTTTGAAATTTGTTCGTGCTACGGTAACAGCTTGTTGAAAAATCGCACACGTTGATTTAGGTATGAAATGAAAATAGTTGATAATAATCAGAGTGACGTGATTGGGCATTTTCTGTCCGTATTGATGCAAAATTATAAATTTTCTCCTTATTTTATTTAATTTTTTATTCCAAATTTCATATAATTAAAACCATTGATACAAAAAGTAAAGATTTTGTAATATAAAATAATTTTTGTTTCGCCAAAAATGTCTACTTTTGTGCTAAATCTTTCCCACATGTATTTTTGGGTGAAAACATACATCGAAATTTTCAACATCCTTTTACACATTATTAATATTTAATAATCATGATTATGAAAAAAGTTTTTACTTTGATTGCTGGCGTGTTGATAGCATCAAGTGCTTTCGGACAGGCCAAGTGGACCTCGGTCATTACCAATGGTGACTTCGAGGGCGAAGATTTGTCGAACTTCTGGGTGCAGGAATACCGTGAGCCCGGAACGGGAGAACAAGTGGCCGGTGCCCCGGCAGTGGCCGAGGACGTTAAGAACGCCGGAAACCATTGCGCCGTCGTAAGGGTGCGCAGCAAGGCTGAGGCTGGCCAGGAGGACGACCTCCAGCGCTACGACACACAGTTCTTTGTGACCACCGACCAGGAAATCACGGCTGGAAAAATGATGCGCCTCTCGATGAAAATCAGGGCTGAGGGCTCCACACACCTGGGAACTCAGGTACATGCCGGCCCCGGACAGTACATCAACTACAACTCGTTTGGCGAGAAAGACGTCACCGAGGAATGGCAGACCATTACTTTCGACGAAATCCAGGTGCCCGTTGACGGCTCATGGGTGAACGGCGATAGCGGAGAGGGCGTGCGCACAGTGGCCTTCGACCTTACCACCAACCAGGACGGCGCCGTGTTCTATTTCGACGACGTGACCTTTGAGGTGAAGGACGGCGAACTGCCCCACGACCTGACGGGCTGGTTCAGCCTCATCAGGAACGGTGACCTCGCTACCGACAACACCTCGAACTTCATTGCCCGAAACGGTAACACCAACTTCGGCGGTGAGAACAACGGCCAGGGACCGGCCGAGAGAATCATCGACATCGACGGCAAGCCCGCCGTTGTGGTGCACTCTGTCAGCAACGCCACCTATGAGACCATGGGTGTGGTGGATGCCAACGGCAACCCCGTAGCCATCACCGACTGGCAGTCGCAGTTCTTCGTAACCGGTAACCACGAGTTCAAGACCGGACAAAAGATGAAGTTCGTCATCTGGGCACGTGCCGACCATCCCACAAACATTCAGACCCAGATTCACCGCAAGACGCCGGGCGACTACCTCCACTACCAGATGTTCGGTGACCTGAACCTCACCGAGGAGTGGCAGCGCTTTGAGTTCTCGGGCGACGACGGCCAGGGCCTCACCATCAGCACCAGCCAGAACGGCGGCTACACCATCGCCTTCAACTGCAACGTCTATAAGGACGAGGACAACACCTACTACTTCCGCGACATTGAATACTATTGCAACGAGGCCGACGTGCTCGACAAAGACCGCATCGTGGCCAGCGAACCGCTCATCCTGCCTGTGGGCGAGCCTAACGGCGACACACCCATGGTGGCTGTTGACATGACGGAAGCCATGAAGGCCCTCGAAGCCAACAACCTCTCGGAAATCGTGAACGGCAACATGAAGATTCTGGCCAATGAGGAAGGCGGATACTCGCCCGCCATGGCAGCCACTTCGGGCGGCGGCATCGGCGACGACGGCTACTACAAGGATGCTGAGGACGGCGTAATCTTCGTTTATCTCGATGAGTCGCTCTCGTCGGGCAACACCGCTTACTTCGTTGTTGACAACGCTGCCGACGTATTCCCCGATGACAAGACCGTTGACACTCAGATCTGCCTCATCAAGGACGGCTGGTACTACGCCTTCGACGTGCGCCTCGTTTCACAGGCCGTTTACACCGGCATCAGCGAGGTTCGTGCTAAGCAGGAGAACAACGTCATCTACGACCTCATGGGCCGCAAGGTTGCTCGTCCCGCCAAGGGCATCTACATCATGAACGGCAAGAAGTACATCATGAAGTAATCCTTCCCGCCGACTGATAAGAATAACAAATAAACGGGTGCCGTGACGGCCATGTCACGGCACCCGTTCTATTTGTTTCCTATGGCTGGTCTTCCAAAGGGGCCGACGCTTCCATAGGAACCGATGCTTCCATCGTAGCTGACTTTTCGGCGCTTTCATAGGAGCCGACGCTTCCAAGCGTCGGAAAAGGCCAGTCCAAACGGCAAAAAACTCCAGTCGTTTTGCGGTTTGGACTGCAGTCGTTTGCGGTCTGGACTGCAGTCGTTTGCGGTTTGGACTGGGCCGGACTGGAAGATTTTGTCAATTAAAGTGCTGGAACGCAGAGGGTTTTCGATAAAAAGGAAGATTGAACTCCTATTCGGGTCGTTTTCCGACGTTTGGAAACGTCGGCTCCTATAAATCGTCGGCTCTTATTCGAGCCTTTTCCCAACGTTTGGAAACGTCGGCTCCAATGGAAGAGCCGGCTCCAATGGAAGAGCCGGCCCTATGACCTTCAGTATTGTCTGAGCCCTAATATCAATGCTCAGAACTCAAAATAATTAGTCCTTCAGCGAGTAGGTGATGGTTGTCACCACGCGCAGTTTCTTGATGTAGGGCGTGTTCTGGTCGCGGTCCTCTATCTCGAACTGTCCCTGTCCGGCCGTCTGAATTTGCCCGAGGTCCGAATTGCTGGCCTCGGCAAACTGCTCTGCCGTCTTCTGGGCGTTCTTGATGGCTTCTTCCATCATCTCGGGCTTCATCTGCTGGAACGACGCATATTCGTATTGAGGGTCGCTGTTCTCAATGGCCACGCCCTGTTTGAGCAGCTCAGCCTGCTTGAAGATGGTCTTGTTCACGTCAGCCACCTTGTTCGTGGCAACCGTAATCGTCGTGTTGACGATATAGCGGAAGTTCTTCGTGTTGTCGCCCCATTCGCGCGCTTCCAAGTCGCTGACGGAGGGCGGGTTCACCGTAATCTCCTTTCCTTCAAGGCCATTCTGCATGAGGAACTTCTTGATTTTTTCCGTCTGCGCGTTAATACTCTCGTAGAGCGAAGGCAGGTCGTTTCCCGTAACCTTCGTTCCAATGCTCCATGTCACCTTGTCGGCAGGCACTTCGCGCTCTGCCAGCCCCTTCACGGTTACACACCGGTCTTTGTTGGCAAAGTTGTCGATGCCGGCCTTGATGAACCACCCCAGACAAAAGATGCCCACAGCAATGAGGGCCGATGCAATCATTCGATTTTCTTTCATAAACTGTTCATTTTGGTTTGACCTTGCAAATATAGAGGTTTTTCCCGAATTGCAAGCCATTTGTGTAAAAATTTTTTATGTGGATAAACAAAAGTCCTTCCGAATATCATATAAATATAGGTAAAGCGTATTCAGACAACCTGTTTGTGGCCTTTCAACAATGATAAAAACGCCAGCTGTTGCGTTTTTTTTGACGGTTTTTTCATTTTTATCGCCCAAGTGTATCATGTTAGAAAAAAAATATGTACCCTTGCCCCAAATATGCTGTTTTTTAAAAACATAGCTCTCCCCGAAGTCAAGCTCTGACCATCTCTTGATAATCATCGAGTAGCAGTAACGGCATGAGCCTAAGACAGCGTCTGCTGTCACACATCAATTCGCAATGAATGTCCCGACAGGCCTCGGGGTATCTGGATGTAAAAATAATAAAAAAACAATCAAATATGAAAAAGAAAAAAGTAATGACATGGATTGCTGCATTGGCCGCTGTTTCAACAACATTCACGGCCCAAGGTGCTCAACAGGAAAGTCAGTGCCAGCGGCGGTGGCAGCAACTCGATGATGTCGATGTTCGGCGGCGGCAGCAACAGCACCAATATCACCATCGGGTCCAACGGAAAGATAACCGAGGTGCCCGAGGATGCCATGATACTGACGCTGGAACAGGATGGAGACAAGTGGCGCTTGCAGACCGGTAGGACCGCAGACTACAAGATGACCTATCTCTACATTACCGACACAGATGGCGGTGGCGGCTTTGGCGGCATGATACCCGGCATGGGTGGAAGCGGTGCCAAAATGAAGACTGGCAAATACGAAAACATCGGCGACAGCTGCCAGGTGTCGTTCACCTTCCCTGCAAACAAGAACGACAGCGTGCAGATTCAGTTCAACTTCCCTGACCGCGTGAAGGATGGAGAAACGGTTGTTGCCAAGAATGTCATTCGCTTCAGTAAGAGCATGATGTCCTCTTCGTTTGGCGGTTATGAGGCAGAAAACGACAAGGCAACCCTGCCGCGTTTGTATCGTTTGGTTCAGGATTCCCAATTCAATGTTACCATGGACGAATCTGGATGGAGCACCATCGTAACCTATAAAAATGTGAATAAGCCCGACGACTTGGAAGCATACGTCGTGACAATGGTTTCGAACAAAGACAATGAAAAGGTGGCTTACGTCAGGCCTGTGGAGGCTCTGAAGGGCGGTGTGCCTTATCTGCTCCATAGTGAGAATAGCGGAACGTTCACCCTGACCGTGACTAACGACGAAATTCCCACGCCCAAGCCCAACATGCTGAAAGTTAGCGAGGAAGAAATTGCCGACGGAGTCTATGTGCTGGCCGATGATGCACCGGAAGGATACTTCTGCATCTGGAACAACGGACTCTTAGGTTCCGGTCGTGTCTATCTGCCCGCTGCTGTTGGCGACAACAAGGAGCGTATCCTCATAAACATTGGTGAGCCCGAGGGTGTTGTCACAGGCATCAGCGAGGCAAACGACAATGGACAAACGACAACAGCCAGAGCATACGACGTTCAGGGACGTCCCGTATCGGTGACGAAGGGGCAGCTCAAGAAGGGCCTGTATATCGTGAACGGAAAGAAAATCGTGGTGAAGTAACAACATCGGTTTCGTAATGCCAAATGACCCATTTGCAAGCAACTTGCAAATGGGTCATGGCGACAACCGAGGGAGCAGCAAGAGCCGTCAAAATTTTGGATGGCCGAGTTGCGACAGGGGAGGATTAGCATTCAAAAGGTCGAATGGTACTCAACCACGATTAGCTTCCTGTTGTACCTTGATCTGTTATGAATCGTATCGGAAAATAAGCATTAGAATATGAAAAAACAAAGTGCTTTCTTTGTGGCGGCAGCCGTGAGTTTACTGCTCACCGGCTGCGGCGTTTATGATAAGTACACGCAAAAGAACGAGGCGCCTGCCGACGCCTTTGGTACAACGCAGGACATCAACGTGGCAAGCAACGGGAACTCGCTTGCCACCATGTCGTGGCGCGAGTTTTTCACCGACCCCGTGCTGCAGAGTCTCATCGACATGGTGCTGACACACAACACCGACGTGAACTCCGCACGCATCGCCGTTGAGAAGAGCGAAGCCTCGCTCAAAATGGCGCGCATGGCCTACCTGCCGTCGCTCTATTTCTCGCCACAGGGAACGATGGCCAAGTTCGACGATAATCCGTGGTCGAAGACCTATAACCTGCCGTTGCAGCTGTCAATGGATGTCGATGTCTTCGGTTCGCTCACCAACAAGAAACGTGCCGCCAATGCCGTGCTCCTGCAGGCACAGATGCGCGAGGAGGCCATCCGCACCAATCTCATCTCCACCACAGCCCAGCAGTACTACATGCTCCAGGTCCTCGACCGACAGTTGGAGATTCTCACGCAGACCGACAGCCTGTGGAACGCTTCACTCGAAATGCAGAAAACACTTTGGGAAAATGGCAAGGCATACTCGACAGCCGTGAACCAGATGGAGTCGTCTTACCTAAACGTGAAGGCACAGATTGTGGACACGCGCCGCAACATCCGTGCCACCGAGAACGCCATCTGCCGCCTGCTCGCCGTCGCACCGCAGCACATCAACCGCAACAAGTGGGGCTCATCGGCACTGCACCACCCCGATGCGAAGGGAAACACCGGACAGCGCATGTTCGACACGCAGTTCCTGAAGATTGGTGTTCCTGCGTCGATGCTGGAGCTACGGCCTGACATCCGCATGGCCAACCACGCCATGGAGGAGGCTTTCTATAACACCCAGGCCGCCCGATCGGCTTTCTTCCCGTCCATCACGCTCAATGGTACCGGCGGATGGACCAATTCGGCCGGCGCAGCTGTTGTAAACCCCGGAAAATTGTTGCTAAGCTTTGTCGGATCGCTCACGCAGCCCATCTTCGCCCGTGGCCGTCTGAAGGCAAACCTGAAAATCAACCAGCTTACCGAGGAAGACCTGCTGCAACGATATGCGCAGACCGTCGTCGATGCCGGCAACCAGGTGAACGAGGCCATGGCCGATTGCCAAGCCGCCCGTGAAAAGCACCAGTTCTACAGCCGTCAGGTTGAGGTGCTCCATGAGGCCTATACCGGCACGCATGAGCTGATGGACAACGGCAAGGCCAGCTATCTCGAAGTGTTGACGGCACAAGAGAGCCTGCTCAACGCCCAGCTCAGTGAGGCAATGAATATGTATAAAGGTGCTCAGGCCGTCATCGCCCTCTACATCGCTCTTGGCGGTGGCACGACGGTTCCATGACACGAGCATCCAACGCCCATGATGCGCTGTCTTGACCGCACTTAGGTGGCCTCCGCCATGCAGGGTGCTCTGACAGCTACAATCGCGACCTTGCCCTCAAAATGTCGCACAGAAATACCATACCATGCTGAGTGCTTCCACATTCAGCATGGTTTTGTTTTTATGCCGCCACCCTGTTCAATCCATGGTCAGTTTGATAAAGAATAATCAAGTTCCAAGAAAGCGAAATCATTAGTGTTTAGTCGCCTACGGCGAGAAATTCTTTAATTCTTCACCAATCACACAAATTTGTTTTTAATAATTCTGTCACGAAGTGGCACTTATTGCCAGAAATGTAGAACTTGCAGATGTTGAGGCCTTCATTTTTGGGGATAGCTGCATAGATAAAATTGGTAAAAATATTTGACAAAACAGGTCGTTTTTGTGTTATTTTTGTAAGTTGCTGGATTTCAACGGTTTGCAAATTCAGCAAAGTTTGACGGAAAATTTCGGGCAGAGATTTGCCAATTCTCTCCTCTCAAACTGCCAAATCTCTCCCCAAGATTTGCCGTCAAACCTCTTGCGGAAACCCAAAAACCATGAAAAATCTTTACAAAATGAGGCGCTGCGCTAAATGAAAAATACTGAATGAAAAATGACAAAGTAGGTAGCCGTTATAACGGGGCACATAAAATATACACTCATTCTCGTTTTGCAAATTGGAAAGTAACCACTCATCACCCCCAAAATAATCGTACTAAGTGATGCCCTTTTCGTGTCAGAATATGTTTATGTGCAACGTTATCTTCCATTAATTCTTGCTATCAAATGTAGCAAAAAAGCCGAAAAAGGCAGAATAAGCACATAGAAAACATGAACCCATAAAAAAGCAAATGGCGTGTAACTCACCAAAGCTACACGCCATTTGATAGTGTTTTGTTATGTCTTTACTTATGCGTCTCATTTGACCTCCTCGAAAACGACTTTAACTGACTATCAATGCGTTAGCACCGGATGTTGCACACATGTCGCAAAAACGGAAATAACCATTGATAATCAACATGTTACAAAATCACTGCAAAGGTACAGATTTCTCCCCAAACAACCAAAAGAAAA